>DAONLG010000043.1:0-5421 GCA_035406565.1 Soehngenia sp. | reverse complement strand
TGCATATATTCGGTTATTTTTCTAAGGATATAATGAAGGAAGAGAGGAAATTCTTTTTAGAGTTGATAGATAAATATAAGAAAAATCAAATCGAAAAAACTTCAATAAGGAATGTGCTCAAAAGTTATGTGATAAAGTTTAACATCGGCTATCTATTGGAACAGACGATATTTTCTCCGTTCCCAGACGAACTGATAAGTTTAAAAGATAGCTCTGCTAAGTAGTTTATTTTACCCTAAGGAGATGAGATTGTTGAATAAATACTACATTGATTTTGTAAAATATCTAAGTGAAGAAAACAAAGAAGAAACATTTAGATATGCTATGCAATTGTTAAAAGAAATTAGTGTAATGGAGCTTTACGAAGAAATACTAGCTCCTGCATTAAACTCTGTAGTTGACGAGTTCGGTGCTTTTTCTAAAGAACTCATTTGGAGAGAGCATGTAAGGAGTGGGATCGTAAGAACTATTGTTGAAAACTCCTATAGTTTTGTATTGAATGAACGAGATAATATTGGAATTAACCACGATGAAAACATAATTGTCTTATGCCCAAAGTTTGAAGAACATGAGATAGGTGCGAGGATGGCTGCGGATTTTTTTACAATTGTTGGGTTTAAAACAACATATATAGGAGCAAATACACCAGAAGACACTCTTTCATTAGCTGTAGAAAAATTAAAGCCTAAATATATATCAATGAGTGTAACTAACTATTACAACTTAATTGAGGCTAAAAGAGCAATAGACAGATTAAGGCAAAAAGATAATTACAGTGGGGAAATCATATTAGGAGGGTACGCATTTGTTTCAGATCCTCAAGTATATAAAAGAATTGGTGGAGATTATCTACTATCCAATTTTAACGAAATCCTTAAATTCAGTAAGGGGGAAAATCTATGAGATTAGCCTTTAGCATTGCTTATAGGTTTTTGAGATCAAATAAGGGACAGACAACGTTAATCTTAATAGGAATAATAATAGGAGTAGCAGTTCAGATTTTTATTGGTTCTCTAATTGACGGATTGCAAATATCTCTAGTTGATAAAACAATAGGGAATGCTTCACAGATTACAATACTGCCTTCAGGAAAGGACAAGTATTTTGTTGAAGACAAATCCATGTTAGACACTTTAGAAAACAATGATAATTTAACAGCAATATCCAAAGCTTATGATAATTCAGCATTCATAAAGATTGGTGTTGACACATATCCAATTCTTTTAAGAGGTGTAGAGTTTATTGATGCTAATATGATATATGAATTTAATGAGAAACTAGTAGAAGGCAGTATACCAGAAAAAGAAAATGAAACTTTAATAGGATCAGACCTAGCAGTAGATAATAACTTAAGTGTCGGAGATGAGATAGAGATATTAACTCCTGAAGGAGTTAACGAAAAATTAAAAATATCAGGTATATTTGATTTAAAAGTCTCAAATCTAAATAAGACTTGGATAGTCATGCCGATAAATGGTGCAAGAAGCATATTTGGAAATGACAATCAACTAACATCCATAGAAATGCAAGTGAAGGATGTATTCAAAGCAGATATCATAGCCGATGAAATAGAAAAAGACATTAATAAAACTACAATTGATGTACTAAACTGGAAAGAAGAAAATGAGGAGCTGCTTTCAGGATTATCTGGGCAATCAGCATCAAGTATTATGATACAAGTATTTGTGCTGCTAGCGGTATTGCTTGGAATATCATCTGTTTTAGCAATTTCAGTAGTGCAGAAATCAAAGCAATTGGGCATACTAAAAGCTATGGGCATTAAAGACAGACAGGCTAGTTATATTTTTGTATTTCAAGGACTGATATTAGGAATTCTAGGAGCTATATTAGGCATCATATTTGGTGTATTATTAACTTATGTTTTTTCAATTTTTGTAAAAAATCCTGATGGCACAGCTCTTGTACCTTTTTACATTGATTATGCGTTTATTGGAGTTTCAGCATTGATTGCCATAGTTGCCTCTACACTGGCTGCGCTGATTCCTGCTAGAAATACATCTAAACTCAATCCTATAGAGGTGATAAAAAATGGCTAAAATACTAAGATTAAAAAATATCAATAAGGTTTATGGAGATAAGATAAAAACACAAGTACTCTTTGATATCAACTTAGATTTTGAAGAAAGTACTTTTAACTCAATCATTGGAGAATCAGGAAGCGGCAAATCCACTTTAATGAATATCTCGGGAACTCTCGATAAAGCTACAAGTGGAGAAGTTGAAATCAACGGAATTAATATATCTAAAATGAATAAAAATGAATTAGCAGTTTTAAGAAATGAAACCATAGGCTTTATATTTCAATTTCATTATTTGCTCCCTGAATTTAGCGTAATGGAAAACATCTTAATTCCATATAGAATTAAAAACAAAGTAGTAACTAAAGAAGCGGTGAAAAGAGCCGAAGAGTTGATGGATATAGTTGGCCTTAGTAAAGTAAAAAACAACAAAGCTACAGATATATCTGGAGGGCAGCAGCAAAGGACTGCAATAGCAAGAGCTTTGATAAATAGCCCTAAAATAGTACTTGGAGATGAACCCACAGGAAATCTGGACTCAGGAACAACTGAAATAGTATATGAGCTGTTAAGAGATATCAATGAAAGATATAAAACTACCTTTATTATAATAACTCATGACAAAAGAGTGGCTGAAAAAGCTGACAGAATAATTGAGATAAAGGACGGGAGAATAGAAATGGATCTTTCTAGATAAAATAGAAAAATATAGAAATTTTTGTTGACTTATTTATATCGCATGATATGATTATGATATCAAAATAATATAAATAAGGAGACGGATTAATGGAAGAAAAAATTCTTAAACCAAAGAACGGAATGATAGCTTTATTTTCAATTATTGCTTTGCAGATTTTATCTATAATCGCTATGATTTTTGGTGGAAACATGGCAGGTGAAAATGGTGCATTAGGAGTTGCTTTTATCATTTTAGGAGCAATAGGTTTTACAACAGGCTGCATTTTATACGCAGGACTAAAAGTAATTAAACCACAGGAAGCTTTAGTGTTGACATTGTTTGGGAAATACACTGGAACAATAAAAGAAGCTGGATTTTACTTCGTAAATCCATTTTCTACATCAATTAACCCTGCAGCCCAAACTAAATTAGGGCAAAGTGGAGATGTTGATGTGCCAAATGGAGGGAAAAACAATATCTCAATTGAGGGTAAGACATACACTTTAGGAGCAAGTAAAAAGATCTCGCTTAAAGTTATGACCTTAAATAATGCAAAACAAAAGGTTAATGATGTATTGGGAAATCCTGTAGAGATAGGAGTAGCTGTCATGTGGAGAGTAGTTGATACTGCTAAAGCGGTGTTTAATGTAGACAACTATAAAGAATATCTATCTTTGCAATGCGATAGTGCTGTTAGAAGCATAGTTAAAATCTATCCCTACGATGTAGCTAAAGGGATAGACACTACCGGAGATGGAGAGCCCGATGAGGGAAGTTTAAGGGGATCAAGTGCAATAGTAGCTGAAAGAATTAAAGCAGAATTACAAAAGAGAGTCGAGGAAGCTGGTATTGAAATACTTGAAACTCGCATAACATATTTGGCATATGCTCCTGAGATTGCAGCTGCTATGCTTCAAAGACAACAAGCAAGTGCAATCATCGACGCAAGAAAGATGATAGTAGATGGAGCAGTTGGCATGGTAGAAATGGCACTTCAGAGGTTAAACGAAAATGGTGTAGTGGAATTAGATGAGGAGAGAAAAGCACAGATGGTATCAAATTTATTAGTTGTATTATGTGGGAATAAAGATGCTCAACCCATTGTAAATAGTGGAAGTTTGTATTAGAATGAATGAAGATAAAAAGAAACAAATCCCACTGCGCATATCTAAGAAATTATATGATGAGATTGCCTCTTGGGCTGAGGATGATTTTAGATCAATAAATGGGCAAATAGAGTATCTTTTAAATGAATGTGTTAAGCAAAGGAAAAAAGGTAAATATAAAGACGAAATAAAAGAATAGAGAGTACTCTCTATTCTTTTATTTTATGAGCACGACAGGTTTAATCAAATCTTTTGGCTTTTTATACATTAAATCAAATGCCTTATCAAGATTTTCAAAGCCTTCAAATCTGTGAGTAATGAGCTTCGATGGATCCAATCTCTTTGTCAATACGAGGTTAGCCAGCCTTTCAATCCTCATTCTGCCTGCTGGCATGAGCCCTCCAACAATCTTAATGTGACCCATTCCAACACCCCAGTCAAGCCTTGGAATTTCTATATAATCCCCGCTTCCAAGGTAGTTTATGTTTGCTACAATTCCGCCTGGCTTAACAACTTTTACAGCAGTCTTGAAAGTGTCGATACCTCCACCAGCAAGTATTACTTTGTCAACACCTTTGCCATTTGTAAGTTTCATGACTTGATCTTCTATCGGTCCATCTTTATAGCTTATTATATCAGTAGCACCATATTCTTTTGCTACTTTTACGCAATTTGGCCTTGTACCGACTGCTAGTATTCTAGCAGCTCCCTTTAATGCTGAGCCTGCAACAGCCATTAATCCTACAGGTCCAATGCCAACTACAAGCACATCTTCACCAAATCCAATTTCAGCCAACTCCGCACCATGTAGTCCTGTTGGCACCATGTCACTTAACATAGCACCTACTGCTGGATCAAGCCCTTCAGGTAATAAGGCTAAGTTAGCATCTGCATCATTTACATGAAAATACTCGGCAAACACACCGTCTTTAATGTTTGAAAACTTCCATCCACCGAGCATTCCTCCCGAATGCATAGCATATCCCCTTTGAGCTTCTAAAGAGCTCCAATCTGGAGTTATTGCTGGTACTAAAACTTTATCACCAACTTTGAAGTCTTTAACGAGTTCGCCTACTTCAACTATTTCGCCTACAGCTTCATGTCCTAATATTAGATTTTCTCTTTCTCCTAAAGCTCCTTCATAAACAGTGTGTATATCTGAAGTACAAGGAGCTAAAGCAATTGGTCTTACGATAGCATCAAGAGGTCCACATTTTGGTTTGTCTTTTTCAATCCAACCTACTTCACCAATTCTTTTCATTGCGAAGCCTTTCATAATAACCCCTCCTATCATTTTATAGACAACCGTCTTTAATTATAATTATAATTAAAAAATCGATTAATTCAACATTTGTTTATTAAAAAACAATCATAACAATGAACTTACAATTAATAATATCAATTTATAACCAAAATAAAATTAATAAAATTAAATAATATATTAAAAAAATTAATTTATATATTGACTTTTGATCTACATATGTTATTATTCTATTAAGGGAGTGATATTTGTGGGATATCAAGTACTAACTAAATGTCCAGTATGTAATTCAAAGTTAATAGTATCTAAAATAACTTGTAAAAATTGTAATACTGT
>DAONLG010000042.1:0-12980 GCA_035406565.1 Soehngenia sp. | reverse complement strand
AGGGTCAGTAGTTGGTATAGCTGATAATAATGCCTGAGTATAAGGATGCATCATGTTTTCAAATATTTCTTCAGTATCAGCTAATTCTACAATATTCCCCAAATACATGACTCCAACTCTATCGCTGATATATCTAATGACACTCAAATCATGGCTAATAAACATATAAGTTAGATTCTCTTGCTCTTTCAAGTCTATCAAAAGATTTATTATTTGCGATTGTATGGATACATCTAGTGCAGATACAGCCTCGTCACAGACGATAAACTTAGGATTTAATGCAACTGATCTTGCAATGCCGATTCTCTGTCTTTGTCCACCAGAAAATTGATGAGGATATCTATGAACAAAATAAGGTGCTAACCCACATTTTTCCATAGTTGATAAAATGTATTTCTGCGTTTCCTCGCTATTTTTAGGGAACATATTGTGAGCATACAAGCCCTCTGAAATAATTTGTCCTACAGTTAATCTAGGATTTAGAGAAGAATAGGGATCTTGGAATATGAGTTGCAAGTCTTTTCTTAGTCTTCTCATTTCCTCTTCTTCTAATTTTGCTAAATTTATCCCATCATCTTTTTTACTCTCGTACTTTTCAAAATCTGGATGCTCTCTATACCTATCTTTTAATTTGTCAACTTCTAACTCAAAATCAGCTATAGTCTTTTCTTTCTTTGCTAGTTCCTTCTTTAGTTCTTCTATTTTACTATTCTGGCTATCAATTGACTTTCCCTTGTTTTTTAGTTCATCAGATTCAATTTGTAATTTCTTTATCTCGTCTCTTATCTCTTTCGCCTGTATTTTTACTTCATATTGGCTTGTTAACACTTTAGAAATCTCTGAAAAATCATCAGCTACTAAAAAACCTCCAACGAGTTCAACAATATCAAGATATTTGTTTCTCGCTTTTTTCTCTGATTCTCGATATTTTTCAAGAGCTTTGTACTTTTCATTTCCATCGGTTAGTTTTTCATAGTTTTCTTTGTCTTCGTTCTCTCTGTGTCTAAGCTGATGGAGTTCTTTAACTTCTTTATCTAAATTCTTATAAACTTCCAAAACATATTTGGGTGTTATATCATCAATGCTTCTTCCATAATATAATGTCCTTCCGTCTGTTTGTTCATACAATTGGAGTAAAGTTCTTCCTAGTGTGGACTTTCCACAACCGCTCTCTCCAACTAGTCCAAAAGTTTCTCCTTCATAAATATCCAAAGTTACATCCTCATTGGCTCTAACAAACAAATGCTCAGGACTAAAGAAAGTTCCTTTTTTAACTGGAAAATACTGCTTTAAGTTTTCGACTCTTATTAATACTTTTTTACCATCTTTTATTTTAGGCATTCGCTCTCACCCCTTTCTGTGGATAAAAGCATCTAATTTGATGATCATTTTCTATTGTGTGAAGTTCGGGTTCTTCATTGTTGCATTTATCAGTAGCATATTTACATCTCGGTGCAAACTTGCATCCTTTTGGTAAGTCCAATGGATGTGGCACCGAACCGGGAATAGCTTCTAGCCTTTTACCTTTTTCTGTATCCAATCTTGGTATAGAATACATCAATCCTTCAGTATAAGGATGCATGTATTTACTTATATCCGCAAAAATTGTTCTTCTTGGAGCTTTTTCTACAACTTGGCCGCAATACATTACAGCTACATCATCAGCCATTTGATTTATTACTCCCAAGTCATGGGTAATAAATAAAATCGATGTGCCTATTTTTGACTTAAGTTCATTCATTAGTTTCAGTATCTGCGCTTGTATTGTTACATCGAGAGCTGTGGTAGGTTCATCTGCAATTAACAATTTTGGCATGCAAGCTAATGCCATCGCTATCATTACTCTTTGTCTCATACCGCCTGACAATTGATGAGGATATTGTTTTGCTACTGATTCAGGGTTGGGTATTTTTACTAAAGAAAGCATGTTAACTACTTCTTTGTTAGCTTCCTTTTTATTCATTTTTTGGTGAATCATGAAAGGCTCTGCTACTTGCCTTTCTATAGTAAAGACTGGATTTAAAGAGGTCATTGGTTCTTGAAAAATAACAGAGATATCATTCCCTCTTATATGAGTCATTTCTCTAATAGGTACATCTGCTAAATTTTTACCATCAAATATAATTTTTCCACTTTCTATATAACCATTACCATCCAATAACTTGATAATGCTCATTGCAGATACACTTTTCCCACTTCCAGATTCGCCAACAAGCCCTAAAGTTCTTCCTTGATCTATTGAATAAGTTACACCATTTACTGCTTTTACTATGCCTCTTTTTGTTTTAAAAAATGTGTGAAGATCTCTAATTTCTAATAGTGCCATCTATTCTTCCCCCTAACGTTCTTGAGATTTAGGGTCAATCGCATCTCTTAATCCATCACCAATTAAGTTAATGCAAATAACGCATACACCTAAAATAATGGAAGCAAATACCCATCTCCACCAGTAATTTTGAATAACTATACTATTGTTAGCACCATATAGCATATTTCCCCATGTTGGCTGAGGAGCTTGTACCCCAAATCCAAGGTAGGATAAAGTAGCTTCTGTAAGCATACTAGTTGCAAAATCTAAAGTTGCAGAAACAATTATTACAGAAACAACATTTGGTAATATATGTTTAAAAATGATACTCACTTGCTTTATACCAACTGATTTAGCAGCAGTAACATATTCTTGTTCTCTAATCGATAGTATTTGAGCTCTAACAAGTCTTTGTAATCCTGGCCATGATAAAAGTCCTAAGATTACCATGATCAAAAATACTCTTTGATTTGGAGGTATTTTATTGCCAATCAGTGAAGACAATATCATCGCAAATGGTAAGAAAGGTAATGAAGAAACCATTTCTGAAATTCTTTGCAGTACCATATCTACTTTTCCTCCGACAAATCCAGAAACGCTTCCCACAACAATGCCAATGATAGTTGATATTATAACAGCAACCGCTCCAATAAAGACTGACATCCTCCCACCGTTTATTAATCTAGAAAAAATATCTCTCCCAAGCTCATCAGTGCCCAAAAGATATCCCTTTAATCCCCAAGTATGAAGATTGTTATTTTCATCAATTGCATAATTTTGATAAGAGTCAATAAAATAGCTTACAACCTTTACATCTTTTAGCTCTGATGGAACTTCTGTTTGTTTATAATTATTAGCTCCCCAAGAAACAATTCTTCCACTTTCAGTCAGTGCTGTATAGTGGTATCTTCCCCCTTGAATAGAAATAATTTTTTCGTCTAATTCTGGAGGATTCCCTTCTCCATTAGTTGAAATGTTCCCCCATACAAAAACTTTTCCATTTTCATTGACAGCAGCTACAGTGCTTGCAGTTGTCCCTATATCTACTATTTTCCCCATATTTTCAGGAATCCTAGTATATGCGTTTTGTTGATTGCCTAGATATACTACTTCTCCTGATTTAGTTAATCCAATAACTCCATCAGACGTAGTAGCAACTTTATCAATTTGCCCTTGATATGGATTCATCTCATTATAATCATTGTTCATTGAATTTCCAAAATAATACACATATCCATCTTCAGTGACTACTACAGAAGATTGATAACCTGCTTCAATTTGTTTTATATTAGTGAGGTTCTCAACTTCATAAGTAGGGGTAGATTGCCTTTGCCTATTATTGCCTGAAAAGAATAATTTGCCATCTTCATTTAAAAAGATAATATGATCAAACCCGGCAGAAACTTGAACTATTTTCCCCATATCTTCCGGTATATTTGCAACATCTAAAGCTGATGATATTTTCGTTTTTCCCCATATATATACATCTCCATTGTTTGAAATGCCAACAGAAAAAGTTGGTCCAATAGAGATTTGCTTTATATTCCCCTGAAGTTCTTCAGGTACATCCATCATATCTAGCCCAGGTGCTACGTTTATTTGAGAAACTTCAGAAAAAGATGTAGTAATTGGAAATATAAATGGTCCGATTAAGACAATTAAAAGTATAATAGAAAACCCTATTAAGCCCGTCATAGCTACTTTATTATCTTTAAAGTTCGATATTATAGTTCTGAAAGGGCTTTGGACTAGTTCTTCTTCATATATTGACATGTCACTTTTCCCGCCAAATAATCTCTTAAGGAGGGAAGGCTTTTTTTTCTTTTGATTTGTATCTTTTGACATAGTTCTCCTCCTTATTTATTTACTCTAACTCTCGGATCGACTACACCATAGCTTAAATCAGATAGTAAGTTCCCAAGTAGAGCAAGAATTATATAAAATAATTGGATTGCCATTGCTACATTATAATCTTGATTAGTCAAAGCTGATATATAAAAGTCTCCCATACCTTTTAGGTTAAACATCCTTTCAATTACGAGTGAGCCAGCAAATACACTCATAAGCCAACTTATAATCAAGGTTATGACAGGAAGTAATGCATTTCTCCAAGCATGGGAAAATATAACCACTCTTTCTTTTAAACCTTTAGCTCTTGCAGTCCTTATGTAGTCCATACTTAGTGCGTCTATCATTGCTGCTCTTACATATCTTGTTAATCCTCCTAATGATCCGACTGTCAGTACTCCTAATGGAAGTGCTAAATGATACATAGTGTCTTTAAACTCTTCCCATGCAGTACCTGAGAAGTTTGGAGTATTAAGTCCACTAACTGGGAACCATCCCAATCTTACTGCAAAAAGATATATAAATAATAGTGCAATTATAAAAACTGGAATGCTATATCCAACAATCGTCAATACTTGCACTGATTTGTCAAATATTGAATTTTTCTTAACAGCCGTAAATATACCAAGTGGTATAGTTATAGCTAAAGTAATGATTATTGAAAATATATTAATAAAAACCGTAATTTTCATTGGACTCACGATTACTTCTCTGACAGGTGCTTTGTATATGGATGACATACCAAAATCCCCTTGAAGAACTCCACTCATCCATTTTGCATATCTAATAGGCATAGGATCGTCAAGTCCTAACCTTTCTCTTGCTAATTGATATCTGTATTGATACTCTTCTGCAGTTAGTTTGTTTCTTAAAGGTTCTAATTCAGCTCTAGCTGGATCCCCTGGAATCAAATTGTACAAAAAGAAGAGTGCAATAGACATGATAAAAAATACTAATATCATATACATAATTCTCTTTCCTACGTACTTTATCATTTTTTCCCCGCCTTAAATAAAATTTTATCAAATCGTAGTATCATAGAATTTATAGGTTTACATTGGTAAATTATATTTTTAGATTAAGAAATAGGGGTAACCCCCTATTTCTTAAATAAATATTAAATTTTTAGTCAAATTATTCAGTTACATAAGAGTATAGTATTGCCTTAGAAATTTCGACTAATGAATTTATGTTGTAATCTTTTAATTTTTCATTGTAGAAATCATGGTAAATATTTGAATACAATGGAACATCTGGCAATAAATAATTCCATCTTTCTGCAAATGCTACAAACTTTTGTTTGAAAGTTTCTCTGTCTTCAGGGTCAACTTTTACCATTTCTTTAGACAATCTATCTAGCTCTTCATCTAAAATAAAGTTTGTATTGTAGCCTTGCTCAAACATTACTGGATCAGTTGTATATGTTGTTGATTGATCATATACAGGAGTGTAATTAGTTGCTAAGTTAAACATATGATATGTTGGCACTCCGTATTTTGCACCTTGAGTTGGATCCCTGTATAGATAATTCAACAATTCAGTAAATGTCATTACAGTTTGATTTATTTGAATACCAGCAGCTGCTAAATCTGGATTTTCTTGCAATTTAACTACTAGCAAATCAGAAACTGCATTTTGTTCACTTGATGCCCATTCAATGATTAATGGCATTAAAGTACCATCATCCATTTTCTTATATCTAATTCCTGATTCATATGGATTCCCATTTGCATCAAGATTGAATCCAGCTTGGTCTAACAATTCTTTTGCTGATTCAAGGCTGTATGGATATTGATTTAATTTTTGATTTAATTCTGCTTTAGTTTCTTGATAGAACCACATTGATTCTCCATAAGGGCCATTTACAACTGATCCAAATCCACCAGTAAATGCTTTAGCGAAGTCATTTCTATCAATTAAGTGTGCTATTGCTTGTCTAACTTCAACAAATTGAGTTGGACCATGATCGCATTGGAATTGAATTTTTCCATAGCCTGAACGTGGATAATCAGTGTATGCAAATCCGCCTTTTTCAACTAAATCAAGTCCTGCATTTATTTCGTCTCCACTTGCCATACCAGATAGCAAATCTACAGAGCCTGTAGACAACTCGTCAAATGCAGTTTCTTGATTAACTTTTTTATAAATAACAGTTTGAATTAAAGGTTTTTGACCTGTGTAATCACCAGGGAAGTTTGGATTTACTTCCAAAACTGCTGTTTTAGCAGCTTCGTCATAGCTCTTTAGTACATATGGTCCAGTTGAAGGTCTAGGTACTTCTCTTCTTGCTAAATTGAGTCTTTCTTCAAAGTTTTCTTTTGTAAAGTTTTCTGAGAGATATGCACCATTGCCATCATCTTTTACTTCAACAGTTTCATCTGTCCAGAATGAAAGTTTAGTTGGTTCGACTTTTGCTAAGTAAAGTTCAAAGAAATATGGCACGTTTTCAGCAGCTATAGTAACGGCAAATGTCTTATCATCAATTAGGTTAACCCCTGGGAACTCTTTTGTTGCTCCAGTTGAGTATTCTTTCCATCCCTTTAAGTAATAACCATAGTCATTATTTGCTCCCATTTCCCCTATTACTGAAGATGACCATAAAAGAACGCTAGCAACATAGTCTTTTGCAGTAATTGGAGTACCATCATCATACATTAGTCCATCTTTAATTGTCCAAGTGTAAGTCTTTGATCCGTCATCGTTTACAGTGGTTTCGTATTTTTCTACAACAGTTTCATTTACTAGATATTCGCCTTCAAATGTCATGTCTACAGTCGATAGAGCTGTTATGAAATTGTAAATATCATAATCTGCTGCATTGTTTTGCCAATATGGAACCCAGTCCCCTGACAATTCTGTAGTGTTACCAATAGTCAACTTGCCTGTAGGGCTAGTTGGTTTCTCGCCAGTTGGTTCTTCTGTAGTCGGTTCTTCTGGTGTTGTCGGCTCATTTTTGCTAGTACAGCCAGCCAACAATGTAAGTACCATTGTGAATACCAAGAGCAATACTATACCTTTTCTCTTCATGAAATTTCCCCCTTTGTTTTTTTTTACCACTGAATTACCTATTTTGAGTCTCGAAAGAATATTCTGACCAATTTAGGTATTAATGAGATTATATATTAAACTTTATATAATTTCAATAAGTTTTTAATTTATATAATTATTTGAATATTATCGATATTTTATAATACTTTAAAGCTAATAATCATTAAAGCTTTATTTTAGGATAAAACAATGCTAAAGTTCCAGGACCAGAATGTGCCCCAATAGTTGCACCTATCATATTTATGATAAAGTTCTTAGCATTGTACCTTTCTTCAATCAATTCCTTTAATTTAATAGCACCCTCGAGATCATCGCCATGAGTAATACAAATAGTCGCATCTGTAAAATCTTTATCTATGCTTCTTTCTTCCATCAATTCCACCATTCTTGTAAAGACTTTGTTTTTCCCCCTGATTTTTTCTAATGGAATAAGTTTTCCCTCTTTAACTTCAAGTATAGGTTTTATATTAAGCATACCACCTAATACAGCAGATGTTCTAGAAACTCTACCTCCCCTGTATAAATACTCAATATCATCAACAGTGAAGATATGGTCAATAGATTTTTTTGCCAATTCAACTCTATCTAGTATTTCACCTACATCTTTCCCTGATTTTGCAAACTTCGCAGCTTCCAATACAATAAGTCCAAATCCCCCTGATGCAGCTAGAGTATCTACAACTTCTATTTTTGCATCTGGATATTTTATCAAGACATTGTCCCTTGCTATTACACTTGATTGATAGGTTGCAGATAGTTCTGAAGAAAACCCAACATATACGACTGGTATACCTTGTTTTGCATATTCTTCAAACTTTTCTTCAAATGCAATTGGTGTAACCTGGGCGGTTTTAAAAACTTCCTTATTCCTCATCCCGTCATAGATAACTTTAGGCGATATGTCAATTTTATCTCTATACTCTCTGTCATCTTTAATTATAGTCATTGGCAATACGTCTATATCGTACTCTCTGATTATTTCTTCTGTTAAATCGCTTGCTGAATCTGTTAATATCTTTACTTTCATAATAACGCCTCCATTTTCTTTATACTTCCTTATATAATATAAAAAAAGCTATACTTATACAATAGACTGATATAAAATAAATGTGGGAGGGATGAAATTGCAAAATTTAACAGAACGTTTTTTAAATTATGTAAAATTTGAAACTACATCAGATGAAAATTCACCTACTTGTCCTAGTACTAAAAATCAAATGGAGTTCGCCAAAAGAATTGCCGCTGAATTAAAAGAAATAGGACTAGTGGAAGTAGAAGTGGATGAAAACGGCTATGTTATGGCCACTTGTCCTGCAAATACTACGAGGGATTTACCTGTAATAGGCTTTATTGCCCATATGGATACTAGCCCAGACATGTCAGGAAAAAATGTTAATCCAAAGATCATTAAAAACTATGATGGAAATGATATCATACTAAATGAAGAAGCAGGTATAGTATTATCTCCTTCAGATTTTCCTGAACTGTTAGAAAATAAAGGGTTAGATTTGATAACTACAGATGGGACAACTCTTCTTGGAGCAGATGATAAAGCAGGAATAGCTGAAATAATTACTGCTATGGAGTATTTAATCTCTCATCCTGAGCTTCCACATGGTAAAATAAGAATTGCTTTTACACCAGATGAAGAAATAGGAAGAGGAGCAGATTTATTCGATGTAAAAAAATTTGGAGCTTCCTTTGCTTACACGCTTGACGGAGGACCTATTGGAGAATTAGAGTATGAGAACTTCAATGCAGCTAGTGCAAAAATAACAATACAAGGGAGAAATGTCCATCCCGGTAGTGCAAAAGGAAAAATGGTCAATTCAGCTTTAATAGCTATGGAATTGAATTCTATGCTTCCTGTTAACGAAAGACCTGAATACACTGAAAAATACGAAGGTTTCTATCATTTGACAAATATAAATGGCACAGTTGAAAACACTACCATTTCTTATATCATAAGAGACCATTCTAGAGAATTGTTTGAAAACAAAAAGAGATTACTGCAAGAAATCGTTGATTTCTTAAATAAGAAATATGGTGATATAATCACTTTAGAGCTAAAAGATTCATACTATAACATGAAAGAAATGATTGAATCAAAGATGTTTATAGTTGATCTTGCAAAAGAAGCGATGGAGAATATTGGAATAACACCAAAAATTCAACCAATTAGAGGTGGCACCGATGGAGCTAGGTTGTCTTTCATGGGATTGCCTTGCCCAAATATATTTACAGGTGGATTCAATTTCCATGGTAAGTATGAATATATCCCAATTCAAAGCATGGAAAAAGCAGTTGAAACTGTCTTAGAAATAATAAGATTATCAAACGAAAAATTTTAATAAATATTATAAAGCTCAGCGATTGCTGAGCTTTATAATATTGGTGAAAGTAATCTCGAAAAAGATTCTTTTATTTTTATAATATTTGATCTATTGTTATATTCTTCTAATGTCATTTCTTTACAATTATCAATATCGTCTATGAATCTTTTAGTTAACTTTGCATTTATATCTCTATCGTAAATAAAAGCATTAATTTCAAAATTTAACTTAAAACTTCTTATATCAAGGTTAGCTGTCCCAACAGATGAAACAAAATCATCCATTATTAGTACTTTTGAATGTAAAAAACCCTTTTGATAAGTATAAAATTTAACACCTGCTTCCAAGAGCTCTCCCATATAACTTGTACCAGCCCAGTATACAAAAGGATGATCTGGCTTGTTAGGTACCATTACACGCACATCTACTCCAGAAAGGCTTGCAATTTTTAGGGCTTCAAATATACTATCATCTGGTATAAAATAAGGAGATTCAATATATAATTTATATTTTGCATTAGAGATCATTTTAAAATATCCATCTTTTATGCCGGGCCATTTAGAGTCTGGACCACTGCTAACTATTTGAATTCCTGTTTTAGAACTATCAGGATTGTCTATATATGTCTGACAACCTTTGAGTTCTTTTTTTGTAGCAAATCTCCAATCAACAAAAAATTGCCACAATACAAAACTAATTGCTTCTCCTCTTAGCTTAATGTGAGTATCTCTCCAATTGCCAAATTTTTTAGATAAACCTAAATACTCATCTCCAACATTAAATCCTCCTAAAAAAGCTTCTTTCCCGTCTATTATACAAATCTTTCTATGATTTCTATAATTTACTCTAGTGTTAATATAGGGAATAATTGATGGGAAGAAAAAAGCAACTTCTCCTCCTGCTTGTTTTAATGGCTCCAGAGATTTCTTCGCTAATTTTCTTCCACCCATGCCGTCAACTAACAATTTCACTTCAATTCCTTCACTAGCTTTTTGTGTCAATATATCTAGAAATTCGCTGCCAATATGGTCGCTTTTAAATATATAATACTCAATATAAATATAATTTTTAGCTTTTTTGATGCTTTCAAAGAGTTCTTTAAATTTATCATTTCCATTAAAAATTAATTCCACATCATTATGATAAGTGAATATCGACTTATCTCCTTTTAAATGCAAATTAATGATGTCTTCGTATATGAAGTATTCAGAATTTTCTTCTCTAAATTCTTTAGAGCTAAATAGTTTTTCTTGTTCCTTGACCATTTCATCAAAGCAGTCATCTTCGTCTGCTTTCATTTTGAATGTCTTTTTCTTTGATAGATCTTGTCCAATGATTAGATAAAAAAGAAAACCTACAACAGGCAAGAAGAACAACACCATCAGCCATAACCATGTAGATGTTGGATTCTTTCTTTCAAAGATAACCAATATCACTGCAAGTATTAAATTAACCCAAAATAGATTTGAAAATATCAAAAAATAAGCTGATGCGAAATCGTTCATAAATGCACCTCAAATATTAATTACTTTTTAGATTTATATCTTAAATTTGAATTGAGTATTCTCTTTCTAATTCTAAAATTCTTAGGTGTTACTTCGATTAATTCGTCATTTTCAATAAACTCCAGAGCTTCCTCCAAAGTTAAGAATTTAGCTGGTGATAATCTGAGTGCTTCATCAGAACCAGCAGCTCTGATATTTGATTGTTGTTTTTTCCTTGTAACATTAACTTCTATATCTAAGCCTTTAGGGTTTGATCCAACTACCATCCCTTCGTATACTTCTGTTCCAGGTGTTATAAAAAGAATTCCTCTATCCTGAGCTTGATATAAACCATAAGCAGTAGCTTCTCCAGTCTCAAATGCAATCAGCGACCCAACTTTTCTCTTTGGAATATCGCCTTTATATGGCTCATATCCTTCAAAGATTGAATTCAAAATGCCATTTCCTTTAGTGTCACTTAGAAATTCTTGTCTATATCCAATTAAACCCCTAGCCGGAATCAAAAACTCTAACCTTGAATATCCAGACGAATTGTCCGATATGCTGACTAATTCTCCTTTTCGTTGCCCGAGTTTTTCAATTACAATCCCTATGAATTCAGCACTCACATCTATTATTACCCTTTCAATAGGTTCATACTTTTTCCCATTTATTATCTTATATAAGACTTCTGGCTTTGAAACTTGAAACTCATAGCCTTCTCGCCTCATATTTTCAATCAATACAGAAAGATGCAGCTCCCCTCTTCCAGATACTTTAAAAGCATCTGTACTATCTGTTTCTTCTACTCGTAAGCTCACATCAGTTTGTAATTCTTTAAACAATCTATTTCTAAGTTGTCTTGAAGTCACAAATTGCCCTTCCCGTCCAGCAAATGGACTGTCATTGACACTAAAAGTCATGGAAAGAGTGGGTTCAGATATTTTAACAAATGGTAAAGCTTCTACCTCTTCAACATCACATATTGTATCTCCTACTTCGATATCTGAAGGGCCTGTAATAGCCACTATACTTCCAAACTTTGCACTTTCAACCTCGACTTTGTTTAAACCTTGAAATTCATAAAGCTTTGATATCTTTGCTTTCTCTTTTTTTTCAGGATGTGCATAATTTACTACGAAAATCTCTTGATTTGTTCTCAGTTCTCCTCTTTCTATTTTACCAATTCCTATTCTTCCCTGATAGTCATTATAATCAATTGTTGATATCAAAACTTGCCCTTTCCCATTCTCATCACCTTCAGGAGCTGGGATGAAGTTTATGATAGTTTCAAACAAGTCTTTCATGTCTTCTTTTGGATTATTTATATCTAAAGTAGCAGTACCTTGTTTTGCAGAAATAAATACAAACGGTACTTCTAATTGTTTATCATCTGCACCTAATTCTATAAATAAATCTAATATCTCATCAATAACTTCATCGGGCCTTGCATCTTGTCTGTCTATTTTATTAATAGCCACAATTACAGGTAATTTTAATTCCAATGCTTTTTTTAATACGAACTTTGTCTGAGGCATTGGCCCTTCAAAAGCATCAACGAGTAATACTACTCCATTGACCATTTTTAGTACTCTCTCTACTTCTCCACCAAAGTCGGCATGCCCAGGAGTATCCACAATATTTATCTTTGTACCATTGTAAATAACAGCAGTGTTCTTTGATAAAATGGTTATTCCTCTTTCTCTCTCAATGTCGTTTGAGTCCATAACTCTTTCCTCAACTACCTGATTTTGTCTAAATACTCCAGATTGTCTCAATAAGCTATCTACCAAAGTAGTCTTGCCATGATCAACATGAGCTATTATAGCAATATTTCTAATGTCTTCTCTTTTCATATATTACATTTCCTTCCTAAAAGTTCTTATAAAATTATTTATTCTCAACCTTAATAGTTTACCATAAATATATAATAATTTAAACCTAAATTTGATTAAATTA
>DAONLG010000041.1:0-13140 GCA_035406565.1 Soehngenia sp. | reverse complement strand
TGCATTCTCATAACTGTTCAAAGCAAGTTCAAAGTTTCTTGATGCATATAATAAACGACTAATATTAAATTCATCAATATTGTAAGTATCATTGTTGGTGTATGTTCCAATATCATATACAATTTGAGTTAATGCTGCATAATGACTATACAACTCAAGAGATATATATTCTTCGGTATTTAATTTTTGATTATAATTAGCCCTAAGAAATAAAACCAATATTAGTAAGACTAAAATTATAAGTAGTATTTTTTTCCTCATTTATTCATACCCCCATCTTAGTGTAAAACTATTTCTATCTACTATTGTATGATGATTAACTAAAATTTTTTCGAGATCATAATTATATTAATCAATTTTGGTCTTTTTACGAGTTTTTCATAGTTCCATTTAATACAAACCAACTACAAGCCTGTTACAAAACCATCAATAAGAAAAGAATCTTTTTCTACTTCTTCTAACACAACAAAAAAAGATGTTTCTGACTCTGGATATAAGGCTGAAGTTTTTGCAGTTTCCATTTCAACACTAACCAAAATAAAAACCTTATTTTCTTGATATTCTGAAACTACGGGTTCTTTTTCAATATTTACTGCTTTTGCCCATATCATGCCAAATACATTATCACCATGAAAATAATCTTCAATACATGATTCTGTACAATATGATTTCATTGTTTCATAATCAGAGCTTTCAAAAGCAGAGAAAAATGCTTCTGTAATATCTGCTGGCGATAGTTCCGATATATCAGGATCACTTTCTGAATTGTTACAAGCAGATAAACCAATACATAGACAAATCAAGCAAGCTGATATTAAAAAATTTTTAAGCTTAGTCATAATACCCACAAATCTCCTTCCCTTGCTTTTTATTTCGATTTAATAAAATGGATATAAATATATGTATTTAAAAACTATGTTAGATTATATATACAAAATATCACTATCAGTACAAAAACACAAGACACTATCACAGGCAAAAAATTATTTGCAGTAAAATATGTGTTGTGTTATACTATGTAAGTGTTCCTTGCTCTATTATATAGATAGAGCCGATAGTCCATAAGGAGGTGAAAAAATGAGAAAGTATGAAATGATGTTAATCTTTTACCCTAATTATGAAGAAGAGAAAAGAAATACCGTCATGGATAGGCTAAAAAGTATCGTTGAAACAGATGGTAAAGTTGAAACTATTGATGAATGGGGTTTAAGAAAGCTTGCATACCTTATCGATGATTATGCTGAAGGGTACTATGTATTAGTAAACTTTGAAGCTGGTCCAGATATTGCTAAGGAATTAGACAGGGTTTCTAAGATTTCAGAAGGTATTATGAGACATATGATAACTAAAATTGAAGAGTAAACCAAGGGATGGTGAAATACATGAATAATGTTGTATTGATTGGTAGGCTTACAAAAGATCCAGAGTTGAGATATATACCTAATACTGGTACTGCTGTTTCCACATTTACATTAGCTGTTGACAAGGGACTTTCGAGAGAGAAAAAGAGCGAAATGGAATTAAAAAATCAGCCAACTGCAGATTTTATAAATATAGTCGTATGGGGGAAAATTGCTGAGAACTGTGCGAATTTCCTTACAAAAGGAAAATTGGTAGGTGTTTCAGGAAGAATTCAAACTAGAAACTACGAAGCAAAAGATGGAACAAGAAGATATATCACTGAAGTAGTTGCAAATAGTGTTGAATTTTTAGAGTGGGGAGATAATACAAATAAACAAAGCACTCCTTCAAATGATGATGACGACTTTTTTAATGGAATTGATGGATTTCATCCTACCGACAATGACGACATCCCATTTTAGTCAAAGGAGGGGAAAAGATGCAAAGAAGATATAAACCAAGAAAAAAAGTTTGCGCTTTTTGTGCTGATAAATCATCACATATAGATTATAAAGATGTTAACAAACTTAAAAAATATGTCACTGAAAGAGGTAAGATATTACCTAGAAGAGTTTCAGGAAACTGTGCAAAGCATCAAAGAGAACTTACAATTGCCATCAAAAGGGCAAGACAAGTTGCTTTGTTGCCATACACTCAAGACTAAGAGAGGGCGAGCCTCTCTTTTTTTATAATTGAATTATGCTTTTATTTATTCTACTAATATAATATAATCAATAAGTAGTACATATAAATTTGAGGTGAATATTTTGAACAACGAGACGGAGAAAAAACTAAATATAGAATTGATTTTAGAGATCATAATTATTCTACTTATTGCTATGCTTTCGAGATTTGCATTTGGGAATTTGATTTTTTTAATACCTGCAGTTGCTTGTGTTTTTTCTATTAAATACAGTTTTAAAGAATCAATTATATCTCTTATAATAGCTTTACTAGTGTTAATTTTAATTGATAGATTTTATGGATTGATGATATTAATTCAAATACTACCTATGTCCATAGTGTTTAGCTATGCCATAAAACTTAGAAAAAAACCTAAAGATGTAATTCTAATATCTTCACTCGTGCTTTTTTTGTGCCTTTTGATTTCTTTAAATGCACTTACTGCGGGAAGTGAGTTGGATTTTACTCATCAATTAAAACAGTTTTTAGATAATCAATTGGCAACACAGATAGATATTTTAGAAAGCATGAACTTAGAGCAAGAAGTTATAGAAAATTTTAAAATCACTCAAGAGAATGTTTACAATTACATACTACAGATACTTCCTAGCATATTGATTGTATATGCACTCGCCATTGGGTATATAAACTATAATATAGCAAAATACACCTTGAGAAAATTGGGGATAGGGATTCGAGAAATTGCTCCTTTTAGTAGATTTAGCGTGCCTTCAAACTTTGGCATAGGAGTGTTCAGTGTATTTATTCTCATGCTCATCCTTAGAAACATAGATGGTGTAACATACGATGTTTTATTGATCAACTTGACTGCGGTATTGGGACTAATTTTTATATTGCAAGGACTTAGTGTGGTAGATTTTTTCTTAAAGAAGAGAAAGACGAAGACTTTTTTAAGAGCTATTTTAATAGTTTTGATCGTTTTATTAGCACCGTTGTTGACGCCAATTACTATTCTAGGCTGCATCGACATGATATTTGATTTAAGAAAACTAAAAAGGCCTAGAAAGTCATAGGAGGTATTTTATGAAATACAAACTGTTCTCTTGGAAAGATTTATACATTTACATCATTATATCCTTGGCTTTTATGATAATCATGTTGTTTTATCAGCCAATAATAAGCTTTATCATGGCTTTATTCATTGGGTATATGGTGTATTATAGTTTTAAATTGATCGAAGATACAAACCTCTTGTTTAAAAGAGCTATTGAAGAATTATCGAACACTTTTGATTCAGCAACAAAACATGCGATATTTAATATGCCATTTCCTATGATATTTGTAGATGAGTTAGGGAAAGTCACATGGTATAACACACCTTTTTTAAATCTGTCACAGGAAGAAGATTTGCTCAACAGACCTCTTACAGATTTGGTGCCTCTTTTTAACATAAACTTATTGAAAAATGCAAAGGAAAATGAACCAATAGACATAGAATTTAAAAACAGACATTATAAAGTATTTCCTAATTTTTTGGAAGACAAGAGACAAAATGATAAAGAAAATCTGACAATACTTTATTGGGTAGACAATACTGATTTTATTGAGCTATCTAGAGCGTACAGAAATGAAAGGCCAATTATAATTTTAGCTTTCATAGATAATTATGACGATATAAAGAGTTCAACGCCTGATACTCATAGGCCAATTTTAATGGCTGAAATAGACAGAATGGTAAATGAATATTTTAATCAGAACAATGCACTTGTAAGAAAATACGAAAGCGATAAATACATGATAGTTATAAATCAAGTGGACTTTGAGAAAATAAAGCAAAGCAGGTTTGACTTGTTAGATCAAATAAGAGAGTTAAAAATGGGAAATAGCATTCCTATAACTCTTAGTATTGGAGCTAGTCAAAAACAGGAAGGTTTGCTTGATTCTTATAAAGATGCAAGGGCGTCTATAGATGTTGCTTTAGGTAGAGGCGGAGATCAAGCAGTAGTTAATACAGGAAGTGGATTTGAGTTTTTCGGTGGTAAATCTAAAGCTGTGGAGAAGAGAAATAAAGTAAAGGCAAGAGTAATGGCAGATGCTTTAAAGCAACTCATAACTCAAAGTGATAAAGTCTTTATCATGGGGCATAAAAATCCAGACATGGACGCATTGGGTTCTGCTTTTGGTACTTTAAGAGCTGTAGTTGAAAATAAAAAAGAAGGTTATATAATATTTAATGAAGAAAATCCTTCTATAAAAAACATGATGAGTTTGATGAATAGCGAAAGTCCTGAACTTAAGGAAAATTTAATTTCCACACAAAGAGCTTTAGACATGATAGGGGAAAATGATTTGTTGATAAATGTGGATAATCATAAACCCAGTTTGGCAGAGTCAAAAGAAATAATAGATTCTATATCAAAAATTGTCGTGATTGACCATCATAGGAGGGGAGCAGAGTTTATAGATGATTCGGTGCTAGTGTATATCGAACCTTACGCATCGAGTACATCGGAGCTGATCACTGAGATAATCTCTTACATGGGGTATGAAAATAAAATAACAAAATTTGAAGCAGAGGCTCTTCTAGCAGGAATCACAGTAGACACTAAAAACTTTACTTTCCAAACAGGGGTTAGGACATTTGAGGCTGCTTCTATACTCAAGAGAGCAGGAGCGGATACTTTGGTAGTTAAACAGCTCTTTAGAGATGACTTCAACACATTTATAAACAAAGCAGAAGTCATAAGGACTGCTAAACTAGTTCATAATTCGATCGCCATTGGCAGACTTGAAAAAACCATGGACGATTCAATATTGATAGCTGCGCAAGCAGCAAATGAGCTTTTAAATATTAACAATGTAGAGGCGTCTTTTGTTTTGTGCAAATTAAAAGACAGCATTCATATATCGGGAAGGAGCCTAGGGAATATAAGTGTTCAACTCATATTAGAAAAACTAGGAGGAGGAGGGCACTTGACAAGTGCAGGCACTCAACTTCATGATGTATCAATAGAAGAAGCAGAAAAAATTCTAATAGAAACTATAGACAAATACTTACAAGAGGGTGATAAGAAATGAAGGTAATTTTATTAAAGGATGTAAAAGGATTAGGCAAAGCAGGAGATTTAGTTAATTCAAAAGATGGCTATGCTAGAAATTTTCTCTTTCCTAAAAATTTAGCTATTGAAGCAAATGAAGAAAATTTGAAAAAATGGGAAGAAAGAAAAAAAGAAGAGGCAAAAAAGATAGAACAAGAAATTGAAGCTGCAAATGAATTGAAGACAAGGTTAGAAAACACAACAGTTACATTGAAAGTAAAAACCGGAAGCCAAGGAAGGCTGTTTGGCTCAATTACATCATTAGATGTAGCAAATGCTTTAAAAGAACAATATGGCATAGACATAGACAAAAGAAAAATTGAATTGAAAGAGAACATAAAATCATTAGGTGAGTTTGAAGCAGAAGTTAAGTTATATCAGGATATTATAGCTAAGCTTAAAATAAATGTAGTTGCACTATAGAGGTGGTAAAATTTGGATACAACAATAGGAAGAATTCCTCCCAATAACACTGAAGCTGAGGAATCAGTTATAGGTGCTATGCTCTTAGACAAAGAGGCGGTAAATACAGCACTAGAGATATTAAAAGCAGAAGACTTTTATAAGGAAGTAAATCAAGAGATTTTTAAAGCGATTATTTCACTATACAATAGAAACGAACCAGTAGATTTAGTGACTCTATCTGAAGAACTCAGGAAAAGACAAACTCTAGAAAGTGTTGGTGGGATTTCTTACCTCGCAGATCTATCTATTTCTGTTGTTTCAGCTGCAAATACAAAGTATTATTGCGAAATAGTAAAAGAAAAATCAATACTTAGAAGGCTCATTAAATCAAGTGATGAGATAATGAGTCTTGCATACCAAGACAACAAGGAAGTAAATCTCATATTAGAAAAAGCGGAAAAGGATATATTTGACATTACTCAAGGGGTGCATAACAAAGGGTTTTACCCTATAAACGATGTTCTCCTGAGGAGTTTTTCTCAGATTGAGGAGAGAGCAGCTAAAAAGGGTGAATTAACAGGGCTTACCACAGGATTTGTAGATATTGACTCAAAGCTATCAGGCCTTCAAAAATCTGATTTGATTTTGCTTGCAGCTAGACCATCTATGGGCAAAACCGCTTTGGGAATAAACATTGCTACAAATGCAGCTATAAAAGGCGGGGCAAATGTTGCTATATTTTCGCTAGAGATGTCTAAAGAACAACTTGCCCAAAGAATTATCAGCTCTACTGCCCATGTGGATTTGCAAAAAATAATAAGTGGAAATTTATCAGAAGATGAGTGGATCCAAGTAGTAAACTCTATGGCTCCGCTTTCTAAGATGAATATATTCATTGATGATACTGCAGGCATATCACTCATGGAAATGAAAGCTAAATGCAGGAGGATGAAAGTAGAAAAAGGCATTGACCTAGTCGTAATAGACTATTTGCAATTAGTTGAAACTGATTCTAAATCCGAGAATAGACAGCAAGAGATTTCAGCTATATCTAGAGGATTAAAGGCAATAGCAAAGGAAATGGAATGCCCTGTGCTTGCTTTATCTCAGCTCTCAAGAGCACCTGAGCTAAGAGCAGATCATAGGCCGATACTTTCGGACTTGAGAGAATCTGGAGCGATCGAACAAGATGCTGATGTAGTCTTATTCTTATACAGAGATGACTATTACAATGAGGATTCGGAAAAGAAAAATATCGGGGAAGTAATCATAGCAAAACACAGAAATGGACCTACAGGTAAAGTAGAACTAGCATTTAAGAAAGAATATACGAAGTTTTTAAATCTAGAAAAGTATATGGATGGCCAATAAAAGCATAAAAATTTTGTGACTTATTAAAGGCTTCGAGGGCAACTTCGGAGCTTTTTTGGAGGTTAATATGAAGCTTAAGGGCAAAAGAATAACCATTGAAGATTTAAAGCTAGAAGATGTATATGATATGATCAATTGGGGAAAACATGAAAATGTGCTGTTAGATGATTACAATTTCCCATTTAGGACTGATTCAGACATAAAAAAATGGTACAATATAAAGACAAAGCCTTTCAGAAATCACTATTATAGTGTGAGAAATGAAGATGGAATTTTAATAGGATATTTCGGAATAAAGGATAAAAAATACTTATTTAGAAACGCTTATCTTGGGATAGTATTTGATCCTAATTTTTTAGACATGGGATATGGCACTGAGACATTTATGACTTTCTTGCCATATTATTTTGGAAAGATGAAAATGCTGACGCTCTATTTAGAAGTTGCAGAATTTAATGATAGGGCATATCATCTATATCAAAAGGTAGGATTTCAAAATATAGCATATTATCTAGATATTTTTCCTGATCAGAATTTAGATATAAGAAATCCATATTTCGTGGAAAAGAGAGATGCGTTTGTGATAGAAGATGGTATAATATATCAACGGATATACAGGATGAAATTGACTAGACGCAAGTTTTTTAGTCTATTTAAGGATGGGGAGAAAGATGGATTTTACGCTTGAAACAACTGATATGGACTTAGGCGATACTCCTATAGAAAACATATTTTTAAATGATTACATGCCCATGGCAAATGGAACATATGTAAAAGTTTATCTACTGGGATATAAATACGCTCATGATAGAGATTTAAACATTGAGGTAAATAATAAAACTATTGCGAAGCATTTAGATATACCGTTAGAAGATGTGCTGAGAGCTTGGGATTTTTGGGAGAGCAAGGGAATAATCAAAAAAGAAGGCGAAGGAGTAAATTACAAAGTCACATTTCTAAATCTAAAACAGCTATACATTAAAAACAATTTTAAAAAGAACAAGAAAGAAAAAGAAGAAAATACATTAGAAAAGGAAGTCATTGAAGCTAATCAAATACCATCGATAAATAATATGTTTACAAATATAGATTACTTGATGCATAGAGGTCTTCAACCAACAGAAAAAATGGAAATAATTAGATGGATAAAAGAATACAATATGAATCCAGACGTCATCGAAAAAGCTTTTAATTATTCTTGTGAGATAAAGGGAAAAAGAAGCATAAAGTATGTTGAAGGCATCATTAGAAATTGGTATGACTTAGGGCTTACTAACATCGATTCAGTAATTGATTATTTTAAAAACGAAGATGAAAAATACTACAGATACCAAAAGGTTATGAAAGCATTGGGACTTTCACATAAAGGGGTAAATGTAGGAGATTTAAAACTAGTAAACAAATGGTTTGATGAATACGGCTATTCACTGGAAATTGTGTTAAAAGGATGCGAAAAAGCAAGTAATGTGATGTATCCTACTGTAAAATACATAGACGGAGTGATCAGCGATTGGCATAAAAAAGGATTTAAAACAGTAGAAGATATTGACCAATTTGATAAAAAAGAAGTAAAAGAAAAAGTGAAAGTGAACTCTGCAAATAAAAACAAAGTAACTAAAAATAGATTTCACAATTTTGAACAGAGGAGCAATAATTACACTAAAGAAGAGCTAGAAGAGATATTTAAGAAAAAAAGAGAGAACTATCAAAAAAGTATAAAAGGTGATGTAAATGGCTAATCCCCTGTTTAAAGAGATTGAAGAAGAATTTGAAAGAAAGAGAGATAAAAATAAGAGATCTCTCACAATAAGGCAAAACAAAATCTACAAAATGATACCAAAAGTAAAAGAAATAGATGACAAAATAAAGCTGACATCGTTAAAAATGGCTAAAAAAATTCTACTAAACCCTGATGACAATGAAAGAATAGTCAACGAGGCAAAGAAAGAAATTGATAAGCTGAAGATGGAAAAAGCCTATTTATTAAGTGAGGCAAATATTCCAATAGATTATTTGGAATTAAAATATGACTGCGATAAATGTAAAGATACGGGATATCTTGAAGACGGAAATAAATGCCATTGTTTAATACAATCCCTCATCAACAAAGCATATAAGATGTCTAATTTGGAAACTATATTAGAAAAAGAAAATTTTAAGAACTTTGACATAAATGTATTTAGCAATGAACCTTTTGAAGATGAAAAACTCACTCCTAGGGAAAATATGCTTGATATATTGAGCATTGCAGAGAGTTTTGTAGCAGATTTTGACAAAACAAATGCATTTAATCTCTTGTTTTATGGAACAACAGGACTAGGGAAAACATATCTTTGCAGTTGTATTGCTAAAGCACTCTTAGATAAAAATAAAATAGTGATATATCAAACAGCCTTCACAATATTGGAACTATTGAGCAATAGGAGGTTTCGAGCTGAAACGAGTGAAATGAGCGAGTTTGAGTATAATCTGCTGTTTGAATGTGATCTTCTCATAATAGATGATTTAGGGACAGAAATAACAAATACTTTCACAAATGCTGAGATATTCAATATCGTAAATACCAGAATATTGAAAAACAAAAAGACTATAATATCGACAAACCTAACACCAAACGAACTTTCGTCGGTGTACACAGATAGAGTTTTTTCAAGAATTTCAGATAAATTTTTACCACTTAAATTTTATGGAAAAGATTTAAGGTGGGAATAATTGAAAGGGGAAAGAGATGGGAAATAGAGGTTCTTCAGTACAAAATTATTTTGTTAAAGTTTTAAATGGAATGGCACAAGGACTTTTCGCTTCGCTTTTAATAGGGCTGATAATAAAACAAATAGGAACATATGCGGGTGTTCCACAACTTATCGTATTTGGCAATATTGCTCAAAAGCTTATGGGGCCTGCAATCGGAGTAGGAGTTGCATACAGTATTGGAGCGCCACCACTTGGGGTATTTGCAGCAGCTGTAACAGGTGCCATTGGTGCAAACACAGTAATCTTTGATGGAGCTACTGCAATTATTCAAACTGGAGAACCTGTAGGAGCATTTGTCGCAGCATTAGTTGGTGCAGAAGTTTCAAAATTAGTAGGAGGAAAAACTAAATTTGATATAATACTCATACCACTTTCATCAATAATTGTAGGAGGAATCACTGGCTATTACGTAAGCCCATATATCGCAGCTATGATGAATGGGTTGGGAGAATTTATAAATAGACTTACGGAGCTTCATCCAATTCCAATGGGAATAACTGTTTCGGTTGTAATGGGAATTATACTTACACTTCCAATAAGTTCTGCAGCACTTGCAATGGCACTGAATTTATCAGGATTAGCAGCAGGAGCAGCAACTGTAGGTTGCGCTGCTAATATGATTGGCTTTGCTGTAGCATCTTATAGGGAAAATAAAATGGGCGGGCTTATCGCACAAGGATTAGGTACGTCAATGCTGCAAATCCCCAATATAATAAAAAATCCACGCATCTGGATACCAGCAATTGTAGCATCTGCAGTATTAGGACCTATTTCTACCGCTGTTTTAAAACTTGAAAGCAGTGCAATAGGAGCTGGTATGGGGACTAGCGGTTTAGTTGGGCAAATAGCAATGATTGAAACTATGGGTGCCTCAACTTATGTGATCACCTCCATAATTCTCATGCACTTCATACTCCCCGGCATCATAGCCTATGTAGTATCTGAGTGGATGAGAAAAAGAGGATGGATTAAAAAGGGAGACATGCAACTTTAGAGGAGGAAAAATATGGACAAAAGACCCATTGGGGTAATAGACTCTGGGATAGGCGGTTTAACAGTAATAGATTCGATACAGAAAATACTGCCAAATGAAGACATAATTTACGTTGGGGACAATATAAATGTACCTTATGGAAATAGGCAAGAAGAAGAGATTTATGAACTGACAATGAAGATGTTGAAATTCCTAGAAAAGAAGAATGTAAAATTAGTAGCTATTGCGTGCAACACGATTTCGGCGATATCAAAAGAATTTGAAGGGAAATTTAGTTATCCAATAATAGATATAGTAGAACCCACTATTGAGCATATAATAAAAAGTGGTATTGGTAAAATTGCAATATTTGGAACAGAATTTACGATCAATAAAAAAGTTTATGAAGAAAAACTAAAAGCAAGATCCCAAAATATTGAGATTTTTAGCATAAAAAGTAGAGAGTTAGCTAAACTCATTGATCAAGGTAAATTCGATTCTTCGGAAACACTAGAGTGCTTAAAAGATAGGATTGAGGCGATAAAGGAATCTGGTGATATTTACAATGTTGTCTTAGCATGTACACATTATCCTATAGTCGAGGACTTGTTTTATAAAATCGATTCTAATTTAAATTATATTAATCCTGCGATACATGAAGCTGTTGCAGTTAAGCATTACTTAAAAGACAATGATATGTTAAATACTGAAGGTAAAGGAAACATAAGCATTTATACAACTGGAGATGTTGAGATATACAAGAAAATGCTCAAAAAATTAAATCTAAAAAGAGCAAAGAAGATAAAAAGCATATATTTGTAACATTTCCCTTGACAATGCTAATTCATATGGTATAATTAAATTTAATTTAATATAGTGATGAAGGGATACAATGAGTAAGAAAGCCTTATAGAGAGTCAATGGGTGGTGTAAATTGACAGGCGGAATTATTTATATCCAACCCTGAACTAATTCTATTCGAGTGAGCTTTTAGCTAACTAGGGTGGCAACGCGGGTAACTCTCGTCCCTAAGATTTGGGATTGAGAGTTTATTTTTTTATAAGGGGTGATATTATGCTAGATATTAAAAGAATTAGAATGGATGCAGAAAATGTAAAAAAAGCTTTGGAAAAAAGAGGTGGAGATTACCCGATAGATAAAGTTTTGGAATTAGATGAAAAAAGAAGACAGACTTTAGTTGAACTTGAAAACTTAAAGAGTGAGCAAAACAGAGTTTCCAAAGAAATTCCAAGATTAAGAAAAGAAGGTAAAGACACTTCGGAAATCCTAGAGCGAATGAAGGAAATAGCTGAAAAGACAAAGTCACTAGACCAGATCGTAAAGGAATTAGATGACTCAATCAGGGATTTATTATTAAATATACCAAATACACCACATGAATCAGTGGTAGTAGGGAAATCAGATGCAGACAATATCGAAATGAGAAGAGTAGGTGAAGTAAAAACTTTCGACTTTGAACCAAAGGCACATTGGGACATTGGAACAGATCTTGGAATACTTGACTTTGAAAGAGCCACTAAAATTGCTGGAACTAGGTTTAGTGTGTTCAGAGGTGACGGAGCAAGATTAGAAAGAGCAATCACAAACTTCATGTTAGATTTGCACACCAGTAAACATGGGTATACTGAAATGGCAACTCCATACATGGTAAACAGAGATTGTATGATCGGAACAGGGCAATTGCCTAAATTTGAGGAAGACATGTTCTATGTTCCAAGTAAAGACTTCTTTTTAGTGCCCACTGCAGAAGTACCTTTGACAAACCTCTTAAGAAATGAAATAGTTGATGAAGAGGATTTGCCTATGTATTTAACTGCATATACTCCTTGTTTTAGATTGGAAGCTGGTTCTGCAGGTAGAGATACAAGAGGGCTTATAAGAAATCATCAGTTTGACAAAGTTGAAATGGTTAAATTTGCACTTCCTGAAAATTCATATGATGAGTTAGAAACTCTGACAAGCAATGCTGAAGATGTACTTAAATTGTTAAAGATTCCTTATAGAGTTGTCATGTTGTGTTCAGGAGATTTAGGTTTTTCATCAGCTAAGACATATGACATAGAAGTTTGGATGCCAAGTTACAACAGATATGTCGAAATTTCCAGCTGCAGTAACTTTGAGGATTATCAGGCAAGAAGAGCAAATATTAGGTTTAGAAGAAAAGATGAAAAGAAAGTCGAATATGTACACACATTAAATGGTTCTGGGCTTGCTGTAGGAAGGACTTTCGCAGCAATACTTGAAAATTATCAACAAGCAGATGGTACAGTCGTAGTTCCTGAAGTTTTAAGAAAGTACATGGATGGGAAAGAAGTAATCGACGGCAAATAAAATTAAATAAATTTAATATTTTAAAAAGCTCAAGTAAATAACTTGAGCTTTTGCATTTTTATAAAAAGAAAATTGCAATTAGCTTAATAATACGAAAATAACACTAGCAATTAATCATAGCATAATGTATAATACTTTCAT
>DAONLG010000040.1:0-13187 GCA_035406565.1 Soehngenia sp. | reverse complement strand
AAGTTTGCGCCTGCTGCTAAAGCAAGTGCTAAAACGCTTAACAATATAGTTGCGATCTTTTTCATCGAATATAGCCTCCTTCACAGAGTACTCTGCTCATCCGCTAGTTAAGCATGCTATATTCGCTTCGCTCATTTATCTTCGCTTCATTTTAGCCGGCATTTTAGGCTATTTTGTTAAAAATCTGTTGATTGAATCTAGAGTGGCTTTTGCAACTGAAAGGTAATAATCATTTTTTACAACACATGAGCCAGATAATATGATCTCCTGACCATTCATCAAGCTTGAAACTAGTACTACAACAACTTGTACACTAGCAATATTAATATTTCTTATATCTTCCACTATAAATAAATCATTAATCCCAAGGGAATCTTCTACTGCCATGACAGTAGCTTCAGCAAGCATTCTTTCTATATTTCTGTTAGAATTAATGCCTGTTTTAAGAGCAACGAACTCCTCATCAGCTTTAAGAATGCTGACCTTTACATTGGCTTTGTTTCCTGATGTTTCTTTTGAAATTCCATTTAATTTTAATCTAGGTTTTATCTTTCTTATATCTATATCATCTAATTGGGCAACGCTGATTTTCCTATGATCAATCCTATAATCAAAATTTGCCAATAGAACTGATTCAACGTCTCTTGCAATTTGCTTAGGATTTCGTGCGCCATTGGAAACAATATGGATTTCTTCAATCTGACTTTCCTCTCCAATTATTATTTTACTTGAAATCACAGAGTCGATTTGTTGTAAATTTTCTTCAATAATCTTATGATCCATATTATCCCCCACTTTTAAGAATTTAGTGACAATTCACTATATATTGATGATACCATTAATGTAATTGTTTTTCAATAAAAGTTAAAAATAAAGCTCTCATTTTAAGCGAGAGCTTCTACTTAATGACGACTTCCTTATGTGTATTGTATGCGGAACTATTTTTCTTTTAACTTTCCCTTCGTTTATATATTCAATCAATATTTTTACTGCTTCTTCTCCTAATGTATCCGCATGTATATCTACCGATGTAATTGATATTTGAAATTGTCTAGAAAGTATGCTGTTGTTAAAGCTTGCTACTGCAACTTCCTCTGGTATTTTTATATCTTTTTCTAACAGATATCTAACTACTCCAAATGCTACTAAATCGTCTGTCGCAAGTATTGCGTCTGGATTTATTTTATTGTCAAATAAGTACTTTGCGTAAGTATATCCTGTTTTTTCATCAAAATCGCCTGTATAAATCAAATTCTCATCTATTCTATATTGAGCTTCAATAAGAGCTTTTTCATATCCTTTTATTCTATGAACGGTAGCTATCATATTTTTATCTCCGGCTATGATGGATATCTTTTTCTTTCCTTCATCTATTAGATGTTTAGTTAATTCATATGAGGCGATTATATTGTCATTATCCACATGATTAAAAATTTCCATATCATTTAAAGGTGATCCTATTACGCAAAACGGAAAATTAATTTCCTTTAGATACTTTATTGCTTTGTCATTAACTCTACTTGTCATTAGAATTACTCCATCAATTTTTGACGCACTAATTAGCTTCTTCATTGAATCTATTTCATCTTCTCCACCTTGAAATGTTGCTAACAATACATCATAAGAAAAAACAGTAGCACCCCTTACAATTCCTCTTAAAGCTTCCTGAAAAAAAGGATTTAGTAGAGTTTCTCCTGGTCTTACAGGCATGATAAGGCCAATGGTATTAGATACACTACTAGCTAAAGACCTTGCAATAGCATTAGGATAATACCCTAATTCATTCATGCAATCTTTTACTCGTTTTGCAGTTTCTTCGCTTATCCTGGGACTATTGGATATTACTCTTGACACTGTTGATGGTGAAACATTAGCCATCTTTGCAACATCTTTTATAGTAGTTCTCTTAATACTTTGCATTCTATCTTCATCCTTTTAATTAATTCTCATAGTCGTTTCTGTGTCAAAAAAGTGAATAGCATTTATATCAAATCCAAATTTGTGTACCTCTCCTTCATTGTACACATAATGGCCCGGAGTTGATATCACTAAATCTGAACCATCTGATAATCTAGCATGGAGTATTTTCTCTTTTCCAAGCATTTCAACCACTTCGATAGTGGCTGTAAATGTATCTCCAAATTCTCCACCGCTCTCAAATCTTTCAGGTCTTATGCCTATTGAAATATTTTTATTTTCATATCCCTTTAGAGCAATTCTATCTTCTTTAGATGGTGTGAGAATTATTGTCTCATTCTTTGATATGAACTTACCTTCTTTGTATATTCCATCTATAATATTCATTGTAGGCGAACCAATAAATTTTGCAACAAAAATATTACTTGGCTTATTGTAAAAGTCATCAGGCTTTCCTACTTGCTGAATTTTCCCTTTGTCTAATAAAACTATCTTAGTAGCCATAGTCATAGCTTCCGTTTGGTCATGTGTTACATATATTGATGTAGTACCTAATTGTTTATGGATTCTCACAAGTTCAACTCTCATATGCTCTCTTAACTTAGCATCTAAGTTTGACAAAGGCTCATCCATCAAAAATACCTTCGGATTTCTGACAATCGCTCTACCTAATGCAACTCTTTGTCGTTGCCCTCCTGAAATATCTGCAGGCTTAGAATACAGATAATCTTCAATTTGCAAAAGCTTTGCAGCAGCTCTTACTCTTTCATCGATTATTTTTTTTCTTTCTTTTCTCATTGAAAGAGAAAAAGCCATATTGTCGTAAACTGTCATATGAGGATATAGAGCGTATGATTGAAAAACCATCGCGATATCTCTATCTTTAGGTGGTACTGTATTTACTCTCCTCCCGTCAAATAAAAGATCCCCTTCAGTGATAGAATTAAGACCTGCTATCATTCTCAATAGAGTGGTTTTGCCACAGCCTGATGGCCCCAATATTACACAAAATTCTTTATCATCAATATCTAGATTTATATTTCTTAAGGTGAAATCTTCCCTGCCTTCATATTTTTTACCTATGTTTTTAAGTTCTACTTTCATTATATAATCCCCCTATCCTTTTACAGAACCGCTTGTTAGTCCAGATACAAGCTGTTTTTGCAAAGCTATGAATAGTATTACAATTGGCACAGCAGTTAAAAGCCCTCCTGCTGCAAAAGCCGGTTGATTCATAGTCCTAAAATCGGTTACAAGTGTATAAAGCCCAGCAGCTAAAGTATATGATTGCGGACTCGTTAAAAGCACTTTAGCTAATAAATAATCCATAAAAGGGCCGATAAATGACCAAAGCGCGATAATAGTTAGCATTGGCCTAGCTATTGGCATGATTATCAACCTGTAAACATTGAAATTAGAGCATCCATCAATTTTAGCAGCATCATCTAATTCTGTAGAAACAGAGTCTATATAACCTTTTAGAATAAATGTATTAGAGGCTATTGCACCCCCTGTGTAAATTAAAATTAACATCATCTGTCTGCTGAATTGAGGAATTATAGACGAAACTATTGAATGCATTGTAAAATAAGCTGTTATACCAGCAAATGTAGGTATAGTCTGGATTAACATGATCGCCATTAAAGATGCATTTCTGCCTTTAAATCTATACCTAGAATATGCATATCCTGTAAATGATACAACAATTAAAGTCAATAGTGCAGTTGTTCCCGCAATTATCAAAGTATTTTTAACCCATGTCAAATAAAGTGTTTCTGTAAAAAGGTATTGAAAATGTCTAATTGAAAACTCAAAATTGGAGTTTGCCATTATATATTGTTGCTGTTTCCCATTGAACGCTGAAACGAACATTTGAAAAAGTGGCCAGACAATGGCATAAACCCAAGCAAACAACACAACATATGTTAAAAATATTCCTATTTTACCAAATAAAGTCAATGGAGGTTTATCAGAAAGATATAATTTTTCTTTGTTCTCTTTTCTTTTCTTCATCACAGTCTTCCCTCCTTAAATTGCTTAGAATTTTTAAATCCAATAAATGTAAATATCATAAGACCTAATGATATAAACATGGTAATAGCTGCACCTATAGCTTGGTATTGATTATCCATAGTAAGTTTGTAAATGTAAGAAATCAATATATCCGATGATCCGGCTAAATTCCCGTATTTTATAGGATCAAAAGGTCCTCCTCCATTAAATAAAAATATGGCAGAGAAATTGTTAAAGTTGAAAGTGTACTGTGTAACTAACAGCGGTGCCGTCTGAAATAATACAAGCGGCACAGTTATTCTTCTTATTTTATCCCAAGCAGTAGCTCCATCCATGTCAGCAGCTTCATATAAATCTCCAGGTATTGCCTGAAGTACACCTGTTGTGAGAATAAAAATGTATGAGCTGCCAAGCCAACCCTGCATCAATATCAGTGCTATTCTCGTTAGAGTAGGATTGTTTTTTATTTCAACTTTTAGCCCGGTTAGATTATTAATTATCTCTGTCAGTACTCCCCCAGGTGCTACCATTATGCTAAAGAACATTATAGTTATAAACGCAGGGACAGCCCATGGGAGTAAATATATAGTTCTGAAAAATTTTTTTCCCCTTATCCTTTCATTATTCACCAATAGAGCGAGTATAAATCCGATTAATATCGCTAAAGTTGTCGCTGCTAATGTCCATATAACAGTCCAACCAAGAATAAGCCAGAAAACTTTACCTGCAAGGCCCTCTCCCATTATGATCATTTTATAATTATTCAATCCGATCCAAGTAAACTTCGATTGATGCTGCGGATCCATGTTGGTAAATGACAATAGGAAAGTTGTCATAATAGGCACGAGAACTATGAATACTATAATTAAGAGTGCTGGAAGTGATACAATGTATGGAAATCCTTCTTCTGAAATTGTCATTTTGGTTTCAAACCAATTGCTAGGTCTGATACCTTTAATGGCATTTTTCTCAACTTTGTGCACATCTAAAAATGATATTATGAGTATTCCCACAGCAATTATTGAAAGAAATACTGCTACAATTCCTTCAATCATGAATATTATCGACTTATGAATCCTAAGTCCACCTTCTGCTAAACTTATAAGTCCTGCAATACCTTGCCCTTGATAATTCCCATACCCTAAAGCATATGGTACTGCTACTAAATAGATGAAAATTGTAGCTATGAAAAATAAAAGCATTTTCATATACTGTTTATTTAGCCCTTGCCCTAATCCTGGAATTAGTATAGTTAAATATGAATAATAAGGTATTGTTTTTTCAATTTCAACCGGTGTTTTTCTCCTATAGTCAGAAATATCTGCTTCAAGAACCTTTGTCATCGTTTTTAAATTTTTCTTCAATTCATATTTTTTGGTTTTTATAAATTCTTTGTTTGCAAATTTTTTTGATTCTCTTTTCTTTATCTCTAAAGCATTGTCATATTTCTTTTTAATTTCTTTTAACCTGTTTTCTTCAGCTTTCTTTGAAATTAATCCCTGTTTCCTTAAATTTTTAATTCTTAATTTCTCTTCCTTAAGAATGTCTTTCTGGAAAGCTTTGAATCTCTTAAACTCATTATTAAAATCATTTTCATCAAGATTTTTTAACTTTTCTTTTTCCGCTAATGCACTGCTTAGTTCACTCTGCCCATCGATAAAGAACTCTATTATCTTAGGTAGATGAATTGTATCTAGACTTGCTTTTCTATATTCGAATTCTGCATCATAAGATAAATCAATATATTCTTTGTAGAAAGTCAATTTTTTCTCGCTTTCAAATAACCTTGTCTTAAGCTTTATAAGCTTTCGGTTCGTTTTATCCTCTTTTAAGCTTTTAATGTATTCCTTTTTACTTCTTTTAAGCTCATTTAAAAATGCTTTCTCTTTTTTTTCATAATCTCTCAAAGATATTATATAAGAGTGCTTGCTCTTATTTTTCTTTATTTCTCTTCTTTGTTTTTTTAATTTTCTTTTTAAATCATTGTCCTTTTCATTTTTGATTTTTTCATCAAGAAGTGCAAGTTCTAAAAGATATTTGTTTTTTCTTTCATAAGTATTTCCTATGTTATCGTATAGAAAAACACTAATTTTCCCCAATTTTTTCACCGCCTTTAATTATAGTCTTCTTTAAGAGCTATAAATATATATGTATATACTATTAAAACAACATATAATGACAATATCAGAAAATAAAATAGTGAATTAAAATTCCTTTGAATAGCAGTGAATGTTAATCCCCCTAATTCAATCAACAGAAATACATAAACCAATATTTTATTTATATAAAACTTTGTCAATGTCAAAAATGCACTTATGCCCAATGCTACTGGAAAAATAATTCTCAATGTATACGATATTAAATTAGCATTTAAATACTCAACAAATGTATCTTCAATGGGATACTGAGTTAAATTGTTTGTTATCACCCATTTATTAAAGATTGTACTGTCTTTAATGATGATCATCAATTCTAGTGAAGATAACAAAATGATGACTGAGCATAAAATGACGAGTATGTAAAAATGTTTATTTGATAAATGTTTCATATTATCCCTCTTTATTGTTTAATACTCTGGGGATAAAATTTATCCCCAGAGTATCTTAAACTAAAAGTTATTCATCATCGACTTAAATGCAGCTTGCATTATTGAATAAGCTTCTTCTGCACTTGCTGGTTTTGTAGAAGACCATGATAATATCCCGTTTTTCCAAGTATCCCATACTGAACCCCATTCAGTAAATAGTGGTCTTGCAGGAGCGTTGTTATATGATTCAATAACTGCAGATATTACTTTCTTATCTACATCTGATAAATCTGAATTCATATATTCATCTACTTTTACGTTTTCCATAATCTTTCCTGTTGCTTTAAAGAAATCAACTGCATATTCTGGGTTTAATAATTCTTCTATGAAAGCTTGTCCCAATGCCATTTTGTTTGCATCGCCTTCATTTCTAGAATTGATAACCATTCCCCAGCCACCTTTCCAGTGAGCTAATGGATAACCTTCCACTGTAACTTTATTGATAGGGATGATATCTAAATCTGCACCATTTCCAGCAAGTGCGGAAAGACTTGCTGTTGACCATGGACCTTCAAGTCTTATAGCCGTATTTCCACCTGTTGTAAATTCAGTATCCATGTATCCCCATGCAGCATCAGCATCCCATAAAGGTGTGCCGTTTTCATTATGTTGTTTCCAGTAATTATATAATGCAGTAAATACTGCTTTTTGTTGCTCATTTAGTTCGCTAAAATCTTTAGTCATATCTGAATATAAATTGCCAGAATCATCTTTGCCTAATAATTCTAATCCAGCTGCATTTGTGAATGATACTCCAAACCAGGCATCAAATGCTGGAATTAACATATCTTCATACCCTAGTTCAGTGAATTCTATGTCTTTTGTCAAATCAATGCCCAATGTCTCAGCATTTTTAGTATTAACAAAGTTTACAAGAGTTTCGATATTCATAGGGAATGCTAAATACTCTCCATCAATATTGAAGTTCCCGCCTAAACCTTCATCAAAATTTTCAAATCCGCCGATATTTTCAGCCATAGTTTTAGCATCTAAAGCTGCTAATGCTTCATTTTGTGACAATCCATAGATTCTATCTGCTGGTATTGCAAAAACATCAGCTACGTCTGGATTTGTAACATCTGTAGAGTCAAGAACATCTAGATGGTCAAATGATGGAATCTCAATAAATTCAATCACTGCTTCTGGATTCTTTTCAATAACTCTTTGTGCTGCTGCTTCGTAGTAAGGTTTCCAAGTAGACTCAACTTGTACACTTATTGTAGCTTTAATGCCTTCTCCTGCTGGTGTTGGCTCTTCATTGGTTGGCTCTTCAGTTCCTGATGAGCATGCTGTGATCGAAAGTGCAACAACCAATAACAACGCTAATAAAATTCTTTTCTTCATTTTTCCCCCTCCATTTTTTATGCATACGATTGCATAATATTTAAATATATAATTTAACTTCTTGGGCCGCGAATTCACGACCCTCGAAAATTAAATCCTCTCTATTTGCCAAATTTCTTTAGCGTATTCTGTTATAGTTCTATCTGAACTAAATTTACCCGAATTTGCAATATTTAACCATGCTTTCTTAGCAAACCCTAGCCTGTCTTTATATGCAAGATCTACTTTCATCTGCATATCACAATAACTTTGAAAATCAGCTAATACAAAGTATACATCTGGTCTTTCCCAACTAGTGCCATAGATAAGTGAATTATATATATCTCTATAAGCTCCAGTCGTATCTGTGAAAGTCCCATCAATTAATGTGTCAACCACTCTTTTAAGTCTAGGATTGCTTTCATAAATTTGTTTTGGATCATAATTAGGAGCTAAATTTTGAATATCTTCAACTCTCAGTCCAAATATAAAATTATTTTCTTCTCCAGCTTCTTCAACTATCTCTATGTTTGCCCCATCATATGTCCCAATAGTATGTGCTCCATTTAGCATTAACTTCATGTTTCCAGTACCTGATGCTTCTTTACCTGCTGTTGATATTTGCTCAGAGATATCTGCACTAGGCATTATTTTTTCAGCATAAGATACCCTATAATCTTGAACAAATACAACTTTTAATTTTCCTCTTAAAGTATCATCATTGTTTACTAAGTTTGCTATGTCATTTATATATTTGATTATCCCTTTTGCTCTAAAATAACCAGGGGCAGCTTTGCCACCAAAAATAAAAGTTCGAGGATATATATCTAACAATGGATTTTCTTTAAGCCTAAAGTAAAGATCCAAGATGTGAAAAGCGTTAAGAAGCTGCCTTTTATACTCGTGTATTCTCTTTACTTGTACATCAAATATTGAATCTATTGATATTTCTACGCCTTCAACTTCTTTGATGTATTTAGCTAGTTTTTCTTTTCTCTTTTGTTTTACATTTATAAACTTTTCAAGTACATTTTTATCATCTGCAAATTTCTCTAACTCTTTTAATTTGCTTAAATCAGTTATCCAACCATCTGAAACAAGTAAGTCAGTTATTAAGCTTGATAACTCTGGATTTGCTTGCAATAGCCATCTTCTTTGAGTTATTCCATTTGTCTTATTGTTAAATTTTTTAGGATATAATTTGTACCAATCATTTAGTTCTTTATTTATAAGCAAATCTGTATGAAGCTTTGCTACACCATTAACTGACTTAGAGCCATAAATAGCAAGCCATGCCATTTTTATGTTGCCATTGTGGATTATCTCATATTTATATATTTCTTCATCTTTAATACCCATACTTTTGACTTCAGTTATTAATCTCTCATTGATTCTATTGATGATATCTAATATATTTGGAAGTAATTCTTCGTAATATTTGATTGGCCATTGTTCTAAAGCTTCTGCCATCAAAGTATGATTTGTATATCCAAATGTCTTTTGAGCAATCTCAAAAGCTTCATCAAAAGTTAAGCCTTCATCTAATAACAGTCTTATGAGTTCAGGTATAGCAACAGCAGGATGAGTGTCGTTAAGTTGAATTGAATGATATTGAGAAAACTCGTGCAAGCTGCGATTATTTTTCTTAAACTTTCTAAGCAAATCTTGTAAAGATGCAGAAACAAAGAAATACTCTTGTTTTAATCTTAATTTTTTCCCTTCCTCATACGAGTCGTTAGGATATAGCACTTTAGCTATGTTTTCAGCATCATTTTTAGCTTTTACAGCTAAATCATAGTTTTGATCATTAAATGCTTTAAAGTCAAATTCATCTAGAGATTCTGCTTTCCAAAGCCTGAGAGTGTTAATTAATTTCTTATCATATCCAATTATGGGATAATCATAAGGTACAGCTTTTATTATTGTATGATCAAAATTAACATAAACAGTTTCTTTGACTTTTCTAATTCCCCAAGGATCACCGTATTTAGTCCAGTTATCAGCAACTTCAACCTGTTCTCCATTTATGAATTTTTGTTTAAATAATCCAAAATCGTATCTAATGCCATATCCATCTAAAGGATAACCTAAAGTAGCAGCTGAATCGAGAAAACATGCAGCAAGTCTTCCTAATCCACCATTCCCCAAAGCAGGGTCTTGCTCTGATTCCTCAATTTCAGAATAACTTATTCCTAAGTCACTTAAAATTCTAACAACTTCATCTTTTACTCTCAAACTAATTAAGTTGTTATCTAAAAATCTGCCTAGCAAATATTCCGATGAAAAGTAATACGCCCTTTTCTTGTCTTTTGTCTTTTCAATAGATTCATTCCAAATAGGTAAGACTGTTTCCATCAAAGCTTTCGATAATGCTACATATTTTTCGCTATCATCAAGGTCTTTAAAACCACTCCCAAAAGTTGTTATTGAATATATTTCAATCCTTCTTTTCAAATCTTCGTGATTAATCAAATTATTCCCTCCTGTAAGTCTTTGTCAGATCTTTTATAGATGCAGCCAACTCATCAGTTAACATAGACTTATCTATTCTCCATTTCCAGTTATTCCCTAGGGTAGCAGGTGTATTCATCCTAGCCTCTTCTCCAAGATTTAGAAAATCTTGCATTTGGCAAACTGCTAAATAAGCTCCAGATGCCCAAACTCCTCTTATAAGGCCCCAGTTGTATCCTTCATTTTCATCAAGTTTTAAATATTTTACTGCAAATTCTTTTTCCGCTGATGGAGCTGTATCAAACCAATCTTTTACTGTCTTGTTATCATGAGTACCTGTGTAGAAAGTCGCATTTCTGATTAAATTATGTGGCAAATTTTCGCTATCCCCATTAGGATCAAATGCGAATTGAAGTATTTTCATGCCGGGAAATCCTGTATCTTCTATCAATTTTATCACTTCTTCAGTTTGATAGCCTAAATCTTCAGCAATTATATCTAGTTCTCCCAGCTCTTCTTTAATTTTTTTAAATAATTTTATCCCTGGGCCCTTAATCCATCTGCCGTTGACAGCATCTTCTGATCCATAAGGTACTTCCCAATATGATTCAAAACCTCTAAAGTGATCAATTCTTAAGGTATCAAACAAGTTGAAACTATGTCTTATTCGCTCTACCCAAAACTTGTAACCGTCTTGCTCCATCTTCGTCCAATTATATATTGGATTTCCCCAAAGTTGCCCTTTACTTGTAAAATCATCAGGTGGTACACCAGCTACTGATTTAGGTATTAAATTTTCATCTAAATTAAAATTATATGGATGCGCCCACAAATCTGAGCTGTCTTCTGAAACATATATTGGCAAATCTCCAATTATTTTTATCCCTTTGCCATTTACATATTCCTTTAATTTATGCCACTGTTTTTCAAAAAAATATTGAGTAAAAACCCAAAAATAGATTCCATCAGTGTTGCTCTTTTCAAAATCAATGACTGCTTTGCTGTCAAACTGTCTAAATTCAAGAGGCCAGTTCAACCATGATTGTCCTTTAAAATTGTCTTTTAATGACATAAATAAAGCAAATTCTCTCAGCCAGTGTTTGTTTTTTTGATAAAATAAGTCTAGTTCTTGCTTTATCGCATCTTTAGCTCTATCATATGCTATTCTTAGTAATTTGTATTTTCCAACATACAATTTCCCATAATCTACATAATTATTGTTGTCGCCAAGATCTTCATTCTTAATTTCATCAACAGTGAGATAATTTAATTCAATAAATTCTCCTAAATCGATGAAATATGGATTTCCAGCAAATGCTGAGAAACATTGATAAGGGCTGTCTCCAAATCCAGTCACTCCCAGTGGAAGTATTTGCCAATTCTTTTGGCCAGCTTTTTCTAAAAAATCTGCAAAAGCATAAGCTTCCTTTCCAAAATCCCCAATCCCATATTCACTTGGCAATGACGAAATATGCATTAAAATCCCACTAGTTCTCTTTTCCAAAGTGTACGCCTACTTTCTATAACTTTGTGCAACCGTTTGTACAATTTAGTATTAGTTTATCTTAAAATTCTTTTTTTGTAAAGGTTTTTTTTAAGATATTAAAAAGCTGTGCATTATGCACAGCTTTTAATATCTTAAGATTGCAGCTATAGGTTTTTCTATTGGTAAATTTTCTTTTTCCATAACATATACTTTACCACCATTAAATAGGGTCTTTAGTGCTATCAAATCAAATAAGTCTGTATTTAAACCTGTCTCTTCGTTAGTAACTTCAACTTCAAATTTTTCTTCATCAAACTTACCAAATAGTTGGTAGTCCTCTGCAACAAACAATGTTTCAACATTTCCAGCATAGCTTAACTTAACTAATTCTTTTGCTTCTTCGCACACTAATTGTGGATTTGCATTTTTTAATTCTAAAAATTTATTCTTATCCTCTTCTATTTTCTTCTCAATTAATTTTGAATGTATTAGTGTAGCTTTTTCATGAATTTCTTTTTCTTTAACTTCAACAGGGCTTCCTTTTATATATTCATCTAAAATATTTTTATATGAACTTACCTCTTTATACATTGAATATATATATTCAACACTGTATATAATTAAAGGCTTTTTATTGTCATCAATTAATTTACAAACTTCCTTATCGATATTTCTCAAAAAATTTGATATTTCAATTTTTTCTGTTTTGCTCAGCTCATGAAGGCTGTGCATCCTCCCTCCAAATCCTCTTGCTGCACCCTTTGGACTTGTAGCTTCCTGATGAAGTTCATTTCCTGGAACAAAGTTCTTTACTATCTCATCTATTTGAGGAGAATCAATTTTATTTATTTCAAATGGAGTAGCTTCATACAATTTGACATCTTCTAGGCTAAGTGCCAATACATAAAATTGAGATAATTGAGTAAAGTATTTCAATAGGGGCCTGATGTAGAACCTATTTGACACGATTGACATCTCTTTAAATTTAACTGGTAAAGTGAAATAAGTAAAAAAGTCATCTGAAATAAATATCGCCAGTCCATCTTCTTGATATTGCCAAAAAATAGTTTCATCGACAAGCCTATAAGCAGGTTTTAATAGGTTTTCAATATCCCTTTTTATATATCCTAAACTTGAAAGTTTCTCTTCCACCTCATTTAGCCTATTTTTTAGGATTATCCTATTTTGATTCACTTCAATGCCCGCTCTATAAGTAGGCATGTAAATAGATACCAATGCCTTACCTTCAAAGTTAGATAAATTTATGATTGTATTTAGTTCTAGTTTTTTCATCAGCATCTCCCCCTTATTGTTTTGTAGTCAAATTCAAATGTCTTATATAATAATTACCACTTTTCACTCATTATAAACATCTATGATAAAGATGTCAATAGTCAGTGAAAATGTCAT
>DAONLG010000039.1:0-13214 GCA_035406565.1 Soehngenia sp. | reverse complement strand
ACTGACATTTTATCAGATTAAATTTAATATGACATTATCATAGAATATTTATAATGTGAAAAAATATTAGTTGATTTTTATTTTAGTATGTGCTATTATTGTTTTTGTGCTAAACATGCCGAAGTGATGGAATTGGCAGACGTACTGGACTCAAAATCCAGCGGTGGCAACACCGTGCGGGTTCGACTCCCGCCTTCGGCACCAAAAAACCCACTTTCATTTACCAATTGCGGTTTATGATCGTGGGTTATTTTTATTTCAATTTTTATTTCATATTATTATATTTTTCTACATTTTCTAGATGCTCTTCATAAGTTTTTGCGAACACATGGCCATTTTCTCCCATTACATAGTAATAGTACTCGTGTTCTTCTGGGTAAAGTGCTGCAATAATCGATTTTAAACCAGGAGAAGCTATTGGCCCAGGTGGAAGTCCTTTATTCACATAAGTATTATACGGATTGGGTTCGATTAAATCATTTTTGGTGAGCACACTTGAATGCTCTTTGCCTTTACCTTTGCCGTATATCACAGATGCATCAATTTGAAGTGGCATTCCAATACTAAGTCTATTATAAATAACTCCAGCTATAGTAGCTCTTTCATCATCATTGTATGCTTCTCTTTCAATTAAAGATGCTATCGTCAAAATCTCATGTTTAGTTTTGTTTATTCTTATACGTTGATCTTCCATTTCTTGTGACCACTTATTGTTTAAAGTTTCTACTAACAAAGCAACAATATCTTCTTCACTTTGATTTTTGCTGAAAAAATACGTATCAGGAAAAAGATAACCTTCTAAACTAAAATACATCTCTTTATTATCCACTTTGTCTGATAAATTCTCATCAAAATAGTTTTCAGTTGCAGCTATAAATTCATCTTTATCAGCCAATTGATTCTCTTCCAATTTAGTAGCAAACTGATATAAAGTAAAACCTTCAGGAAAAGTTACTTTTATGCTGTTATTTTCGTTGCCCGAAGTTAACATTTTATATACATCTTCAAATGACATATTAGCTATTACATAGTACTCTCCGGGTTTTATATCATTTCCAATTGATTTTCCTTTGTAATAAAAATAATTTTTACTCTTGATAGCCCCTAATTCATATAGTTTATTAGCTATATCTTTCAGATTATCACCTTGCTCAACTATTACTTTTACCTCTTCAGTATTAGTTGTATGTGATAAATATCTCGGTAGAGTTATAAGACAAACTATTATAATAATCGTGGCTAAAACTAATATGATTTTTCTCATATGCACTCCTCTTAATTAAACAATAGTTCTAAAAAGTCATCTGATGTTATATTCCCCAGATAATTAGCAATGTCTATTTCTGATGTTTTTTTAACAATTTCATTTTTTTCATACTTTGTATTTTTTAATAATTCTTCTAGTTCCAAAACATCTTTTGTTCCAAAAAAATCACCATATATTTTGACATTTGAAATTATGCCAGATTTTATTTCTAACCTGATGTCTATTGAACCAGATGGAAACCTTTTATAATTCTTCCAATTGAAATCAGGAGATTGTCCATAATTCCATTCCCATGTGTTATACTTGCTCTCACATAATTTATCTATGTTTCTTAAGTGTTCATCAGATAGTTTATATTCTTCTAAAGGCTCATTTAGATATTCAAAAATATACTTCAGCAGTATTTCTTTAAACTCAATTATGTCTATGTCCTCTTTCATGTAGGGCCTGATGTTAGTGACTCTTGATTTAACAGATTTTACTCCTTTAGATTCTATTTTATCTTGTTTAACATTTAAAGCTTGGGATAGCACACTTAAATCAGTGTCATATAGTATCGTTCCGTGGTTTAATACTTTTCTCTTGTGCAATGATTGGGCAATTCCTGATATCTTCTTTCCCTCTACTGTGAGATCATTCCTTCCTGATAGTTGTGCGTCTATGCCAAATTTCTCTAAGGCTTTTAAAATGGGTATATTTATTACAGAAAAATCTATTTTCTCTTTACCTTCTATATTTTTTATTATAGAAAAATTCAAATTTCCAAAATCATGATATACAGCCCCACCTCCTGTAACTCTTCTTACTACCTTAATATCTTTATCATGAACAAACTGTTGGTTTATTTCTTCGATTGTGTTTTGATTCTTTCCAACAATAATCGCTGGGCTATTTATCCATAAAAAAACATATTCCTCTTCATCTGGTAAATTTTTAAATAAATACTCCTCAAAAGCTAAATTATAATATGGATTGTTTGATAGATTTGTTACAAATTTCATATTTCCTCCTTATTTTCCCAATAGTAAATTGATTTCTAATAAAACATTCTTTGCTTCTGTCACTTTATTCTTAAGTATATCATAACTCTTTCTTAATATTTTATCATTTTTATTTTCTTCTATCAGAAGTTTTAAGTTCTTAATTTCATCTTCCAACAATTCAATTTCGTTCAAAATATCAAATCTTTCATTCAGTATATTTATATCCAAGTCACTAATTTGAGATGTAAATCCGTCTTTTATTATAAAGCCATCTCCAAAATTTGGTATAATTGATTCAATCCCAAAATCGTATAGAAGCTCTCTTGATAAACTATTTGCAGCATCAACTTCTCCATGAACCACAAAAGCTTTTTTAGGTTTTTTTTCAAAATGAGATAACCATTCTCTTATATGGAGTATGTCTGCATGTGCGGAAAATCCTTGTAAGTTATATACTTCTAACCCTACTATTATCTCTTCACCTAATAGCTTAACTTTTTTCACCCCATCGAGTATTAATCTACCTAAAGTTCCTTCAGCTTGATACCCAACAAAAACTAAACTATTTTGTGGGTTCCACAAATTATGTTTTAAGTGGTGTCTAATTCTACCTGCATTTGCCATTCCACTTGCTGAAATAATTACTTTAGGATATTGTGCTTTATTTAAGTTCATAGATTCTTCTTGACTCTGTACATATCTTAAATTATCAAATTCAAAGGGATTATCCCCTGATAAAATCAGTTTTTTTGCCTCATCATCAAAAAAAATAGCATTTTCTTGAAATATTCTAGTTGCTTCTATTGCCATAGGACTATCTATATATATTGGTATTTTTTTGTATTCTTCGGTATTTATATACTCATAGTACTTATTAAGTTCATAAATTAACTCCTGAGTTCTGCCGACAGCAAAAGACGGAATCAACACAGTTCCCCCTCTATTCGCTGTGTTTTCAATTATCTCAATCAATTCGTTCATGCTGTCGATATAGTTTTCATGTACCCTATTTCCATAAGTTGATTCTATGATTAAATAATCTGCATCTTTAATGTATTCAGGATCTTTAAGTATAGGCCTTTTGGGCATCCCCAAATCACCTGTATATACAATCTTTATAGTGCTATTATACTCTCTAATCCAGAGCTCAACAATAGCTGAGCCCAGTATATGCCCTGCATCTCTAAATATCAACTTTATATCGTCATTAAGTGTTATTTCTTGATCATAATTGTATGCATTGAAATAAGAAATAGAATGTTGTGCTTCTTCTATTGTATATAGCGGTTTCTTTAATTCTTCCCCGGATCTACGTCTTCTATTGTTTTCCCATTCGATATCTGTTTGTTGTATATGGGCACTATCTTTTAACATGATTTCTGATAACTGCATAGTTGGTTTGGTGGAAATTATTCTCCCTCTAAAACCTTCATTAACAAGTTTTGGTATTCTGCCACTGTGATCTATGTGAGCATGAGTTAATATTAAATAATCGATCTGCTTAGGGTCATATGGAAATGCTGAGTAATTAAGGTTTTCGATCTCTTTAGCTCCTTGAAACATCCCACAGTCTAACAACAATTTGTATTTTTCGGTTGATATCAATATATTTGAACCAGTTACTATTTTTGTAGCTCCGAAAAATTTTATTTCCATAACATCACCTCTGCATGAATAGTTTAGTAATATATACCCATAAAAATACTTCCTAAATACCGGTCATTTGATATAGACCTTTATTTAGGAAGTATTTAATATTGTCCTTACATAGAACTAAAAATCTCAGTCCATATTCTGTCGTATTCTTTCAATAAGTCTGTAGGATCCTTAAATATCTCAGTATTTTCCAATTCACTAAAATCAGGATATGCAACTTTATTGTTCTTTAGTTCATCACTCAATAACTCAATTGCTTTGGGTATAGGTGAAGAATAGCCTATATATTCTGCATTCATAGCAGCTATCTCAGGTCTAAGCATAAAATTAATGAATTCATGAGCTAGTTCAACATTTTGAGCGTCTTTTGGTATAACCATCGCATCAAACCACAGATTTGTACCTTCTTCAGGTAGAACATATACTAAATTTGGATTCTCTCTCATCATTGCAACAGCATCGCCAGACCATACAACTCCAATGGCAGCTTCCTCGCTAATGATTGAATCTTTTATTTCATCTCCTTGATAAGCATAGACTAAAGGACGCTGCTTAATTAATTCATTTTTGGCTTCTTCTAATTCATTGATATTCCTAGTATTCATTGAATAATGAAGTTTTTTCAAAGCCACTGTTAGAGTATCCCTTTGACTATTAAGCATTATTATCTCTCCACTGAATTCTTCATCCCATAAATCAGCCCATTTTGTCAAAGGCCTATTGACTAAATTTTTATTGTATATTATTCCAACGGTACCCCACATATATGGTACTGAATACTGATTATCTGGATCATAGTCTAAATTCATAAACCTTTCATCTACATTATTTATATTTGTTATTTTTTTAGTATCTATTTTTTGAATTAGATCTTCTCTTATCATTCTTTCAATCATATAATCTGATGGAAATATAACGTCGTAGCTGCTTCCTCCTTGTTTAATTTTAACATATAAATCTTCATTAGTAGCAAAAGTATCATATACTACCCTAACGTTGTATTCCTCTTCAAACATATCTAAAACCTCTGGATCGATATAATCTCCCCAGTTGTATATGTTAATAGTAGGCCTATCATCAGAACAACCCGAGATTAAGCTGATGGATAATACCCCAAGTAACAATACGCAAATCCTCTTTAACCATTTATTATTCAATTACTTTTTCCTCCTCTTTTTCACTTCTTTTATAAATAATTAATAGTAAAACCATAAGTGTTAAAAACATAAGTGTTGATAAAGCATTAATGACTGGATTAATCCCTCTTCTAGCCATTGAGTAAATCATTATGCTCAGGTTTGAAACTCCTTTTCCTGCAGTAAAAAAGCTAATTACAAAGTCATCAATAGATAGAGTAAAAGCTAGCAAAGCTCCTGTAACAATTCCGGGCATTATCTGTGGAATTATCACCTTTCTTATTGCATAGAAAGGTGTAGCTCCTAAATCAAGAGCGGCTTCTGCTAGGTGTTTATTCATTTGTTTTAATTTAGGTAGCACTGATAATACTACATAAGGGGTGCAAAATGTTATATGTGCTAATATAATTGTAATTATCCCTAATTCTAGTTTTGCCATTTTGAATAAAACCATAAATGATACTGCTGTTACAATATCAGGGTTTAATACTGGTAAATAGTTTAAATTTAAAGCAAATTTTTTAGTAAATCCCTTCATATCATATATCCCAATAGCTGCAAAAGTTCCCATTATTGTCGAAATTAATGATGAAGTAATCGCAATAATCAAAGTATAATACAAAGATCTGAGTATCTCTTTATTTTTAAATAATTGAATATACCATTTTATTGTAAATCCATCCCAATTCCCTCTGGATTTAGAATTATTGAAAGAGAAAATGATCAGCACGACTATGGGAGCATATAAAAATACAAAAATCAGGGCTGCATAAATTCTACTTAGCTGTTTTTTCACCATAGTCCTCCTCCTTCTCCTTCTTTTCCCTTATCAAATTTAGATGTCAATGCCATCGATATCAATATAAATACCATTAAAATTATTGACATTGCTGATCCAAAATGCCAATCTCCAGTATATCTAAATTGTTGTTCAATGAGATTTCCAATTAAATAAGTTTTGTTGCCACCCAATAAACTCGATATAACAAATGTACTAACCGCTGGTATAAAAACCATTGTAATACCTGATATCACACCAGGTAAGCTTAGAGGAAATGTAACTTTTAAGAAAGTCTTTAGTCTATTAGCCCCTAAATCCCATGATGCTTCAATTAAGCTATTATCCATTTTAGTCAAAATAGAAAATATAGGTAAAACCATAAATGGTAAAAAATTATAAACCATTCCCAACAACACTGCAATGTCGTTGTAGAGCAAATCTAGAGGCTGAAAACCTAATTTAGTGATCATTAAATTTATTATGCCATTTTTACCTAATAATGTCAGCCAGGCATAAGTTCTTAATAGAAAATTCATCCACATCGGAATAACGAATAATAATATTAAAATATTTCTGTATTTTATCTTAGCTTTGCTTATTATGTATGCAACTGGATAGCCTAGCAATAAACAAATAATAGTTGATATAAATGCTAATTGTACTGACTTTTTGAGAACCTCTAAATACATTGGAGTAAAAAATCTCTTGAAATTCTCGAGACTAAAATCAGCCGAAGAAATACTTTGACTATCTCCTGAAGTAAAAGCAAAATAAACTACCATAAGCAGCGGAATAGCTATGAAAATTGCCATCCATATTAGATAAAAATACCCATGCTTATTTAATTTCATTTATTTCTCCTTTCTCATTACATGGATGTTATCTGGAACTATTCTTAAACCGACATAACTGCCAACATCTTTCATTACTGTTGAGTGTATTTTCCACATATAATCCTCTGTTTGTACTTCCATCTCGTAGTGTACTCCTTTAAATAAAACATTTTTAACAATTCCCATTAATTGTGCTTTATCAGTTTCAACTACTTCTACATCTTCAGGCCTTATCACTACATCAACTTCTTCATCTTTTTCAAACCCTTTATCAACACATATAAAGTCTTTACCTAAAAACCAAACTTTAAAATCTTTTTCCATTACCCCATCCAAAATATTACTTTCACCTATAAATTGAGCTACAAATCGGTTTTGAGGTTCATTGTAGATATCTATCGGTGTGCCTATTTGTTGTATTTTGCCCTTGTCCATTACAACAACAGTATCTGACATTGTTAAGGCTTCTTCTTGGTCATGAGTGACATAGACAAAAGTTATGCCTACACTTTGTTGCATCTTCTTTAATTCTACTTGCATTTCTTTCCTGAGTTTTAAATCCAATGCTCCTAAAGGTTCATCTAAAAGCAACACTTTTGGTTCATTAACCAAAGCTCTTGCAATAGCAATTCTCTGCTGCTGCCCTCCACTTAAAGACTCAACATTTCGTTTTTCAAAACCTGACAGGTTAACAAGTTCCAACATCTGAGTTACTTTTTTCTTTATTTCTTCATTACTTTTTTTCTTTATTTTCAAACCAAATGCAATATTTTCAAATACATTCAGATGTGGAAACAAGGCATATCTTTGAAAAACAGTATTTATTTGTCTTAGATATGGCGGAAGTCCTGTTATGTCATTACCTTCGAAAATTACTTTCCCTTCTGTTGGAATTTCAAACCCCCCAATTATCCTCAAAGTGGTTGTTTTCCCACATCCACTAGGTCCAAGCAGAGTTAAAAATTCATTTTGTCTTATATATAAATTCATATTATCTAATACTAAATCTTCTCCAAATCTTTTTGACAAATTAATTAAATCAATTGTATGAATTTTTGACATTTTTTCACCTCACTAAAAATTAGGTGGAGTACTTATCCACAAGAACGAAGCACTATTATTGTATTCATTAGAAATATAATGATATCTATTCGCTTTATAATAAAAGCTTTCGCCTTTTTTTACTTTGTATTTTTCGTTACCAATGTATAAAATTATATTTCCCTTTAAAACATATCCAAATTCTTCTCCTTCATGGGGATAATCCTCCTTGGTTTTTCCACCTGGAAGTAAATCAACTTTAATTGGCTCCATTAAATTTTTTTGTGAATTTGGAACTATCCAACTTAGTACATATCGTAGTTCTTCATTTTCAGTTTCGAAAACATCTTCTTTATGAAAAACAATCTTCTCTTCTACTTCATCACTAAAAAAATCCTTTAAATTAGTTCCAAGGCACTCTAATATATCTATTAATGTAGATATTGAAGGCGAAGTCAAATCCCTTTCTAATTGTGAAATAAAACCCTTGGTAAGTTCGCATCTGTCAGCAAGTTCTTCTTGTGTCAGGTTATTCCTCACTCTAAGCTCTTTTATTTTTTCTCCAATGTTCATGAGCCCCTCCATATTGTATGTTATTAAACAAAAAGTTTATATTTACTAAACACGTACTAGTTCAGTATAAGTTACAAAATCAATCATGTCAATATATAATATGTATTTTTTGCTAAAAATAAAATAGAACACGTAGGTGTTCTATTTTATATGATGTATTATTTTATTTTTTATTGCTTCATCAATGAGCTTCTCAATATCTAAACTTTCTTCAGCTTCTAAAATTTCTTTTAGCTTAGGTCTTGTCAATGGATGTTTAGGTAAGAATACTGTACAGCAATCCTCAAATGGTAAAATTGAAGTTTCATAAGTTTCTATATCTATTGCCATTTTTACAATATCCGTTTTATCAAATCCTATTAGAGGCCTAAAAATAGTCATATTTACTGCTTTTTCTATTACATTTATACTATCGATAGTCTGGCTTGCTACTTGTCCTAAGTTCTCACCTGTTATCAAACAGTCATACATGTTTTCTTGTGCTATTCTTTCACCTATTCTCATCATAAATCGTCTAGAAAGAATAGTCATTTGGTCTTCAGGGCAATTCTCGTTTATTGCCTTTTGAATATTTAATAAGTTTATACTGTATACTTTAAGGGGTCCGGTATATATAGATAGTTCTTCTGCTAATTTTAGAACTTTTTCCTCTGCTCTTTGAGAAGTAAAAGGATATGAATGAAAATGTAGACAATCAATCTCAACTCCGCGTTTTGCCATCATGTATCCAGCTACAGGACTATCAATTCCACCAGATAAAAGTAATAACCCTTTCCCATTAGTGCCAATGGGAAGCCCTCCCCTAGACTTAAACTTGTCGATATAAATATAAGCATTCTCCTTTATGTCAATATATACGTTTATCTTGGGCGAAACAACATCTACTTTTACATTATCAATTTCATCTAAAATAGCTGCTCCCACAATTCTAGACACTTCAGGTGATATCAATGGATATCTCTTATCAGACCTTGTTGTGTTAACTTTAAAAGTAACTATTTCTTCTTCATTGATCTTTTCATTTAACAACTTTATACTTGCTTTTTTTATATCTTCTAGATCAGTAGAAGTTCTAATACAAGGGCTGACATAGATTATTCCAAATATCTTTGTTAATCTATTAATTACTGTTTGTTCTACACTTTCGAGTCCCTCTATATATATTTTACCTTGTTCTTTATATATTGAATAATCGCCTAATCCTTTTAGAGCTCTTTTAATATTGTCTATTAATTTGTTCTCAAAGTACTTCCTATTCAAACCTTTTAAAACAATTTCTCCTAAACTAACGCTTATTACTTTATCCAATTTCTCATCTCCTTGTTATTTTTCGTATGTCTTTTACAAACTTATTTATTTTTTCTAATGCAAAGTCTATATCATCATATATATTTTCATAAGAAAAGCATAATCTTATTGTCCCTTCTATGAAATTATCATTTAGCCCTATGGCTTTTAAAACGTGACTCTTCTTATTTGATTTAGAAGAGCAAGCTGACCCGGTAGATATATATATATCTTCATCTTCTAACATATGGAGTAAGACTTCTCCTCTGACATCTTTAAAAGAAACACTAAGTATATAACTTGAACCAGTTTCATCAAGTGGAGAATTAATCTTTACATCGCTTATATTTTTTAAAAAGTAGTCTGCAAATTTTGTTTTTATAGATTCAACTTCTGCTTGTTCTTTTGATAAGTTAGTCCTTGTTATGTCTACTGCTTTACTAAATCCAGCAATTGCAGGAATATTTTCAGTCCCTGATCTAAGTGATTTTTCTTGATTTCCACCAAAGATAATAGGTTCTATTCTTGATTTTTCTCTTAAGTAAAGTCCCCCAATGCCTTTTGGCCCATGAATTTTATGTGCGCTAAAAGAAAAGCTATCCATGCCTAAATCTTTTACAGATATGTTTAACTTTCCGAATGATTGGACTCCATCTACATGAAAGTGAATATTAGGATTTTTAGTTTTAATAATTTTACTTATTCTTTTAATGTCTTGTACAGTACCTATTTCATTATTAATATGAATTATCGAAATAAGTATTGTGTCTTCTCTAATACTCTCTTCTAGCTCTGATATGTTAATTCTTCCATATTCATCATTTGATAAATAGGTTACTTCGTAGCCTTCTTTTTCATATGTCTTTATGACATTTAGTACTGATGGATGCTCTAATTTAGTGGTTATTATATGTTTGCCATTTCTTTTTTTTGCCTTTATCGCTCCTTGTAGAACAATATTGTTACTCTCAGTACCACCAGATGTAAAATAGATTTCATTATCCCTGCAGCAAAGAAAACTTGCAATGTTTTCTCTAGCATTGTTTAAGATTTTTTCAGCATTTAATCCAAGCTTATGCAATGAAGAAGGATTCCCAAAGTCATATAGCATGCAATTATTAACTGTTTCAATTACTTCTTTTCTTGGTCTTGTTGTTGAGCAATTATCTAAATATATCATATTTGCACCTCTTATAATTAAATCATAGCTATATTATACCTTAGTGGTGAATACTTATAAACCATTTTGTACATTTGATTGATAAGATATTGTTTTTAAGAAAATACTGTGATACGATTTCATTATTACTAAATGGAGGTAATTAAATGAAAAAAAGGATAGCAATTATTTTTACTGGTGGAACCATTGCAATGAAAGTAGATCCAAGCATTCATGCAGCAATTCCCGCTTTAAATGCTGATGAAATTATAGGAACTGTAAAAAATATAGAAGATATGGCAGAAATAGATGTTGTCAATTTTTCAAATTTGCCAAGTCCACATATAGATCTTGATATTTTAATGGATTTATATTCATTAGTTAAATCTAAAGTAGAAGACGATAATACGGACGCAGTGATAATAACACACGGAACTGACACTTTAGAAGAAACTGCCTATCTACTTGATTTATTATTGAATACAAAAAAACCAGTAATATTAGTTGGTGCTATGAGGAATTTTTCAGAATTAGGTTATGATGGTTCTAGCAATTTATCAGCTGCAATATGCACTGCTCTTTCGCCCAATTCAATAGACAAAGGTGTTCTAGTTGTAATGAATAATGAAATAAACGCCGCAAGTGAAGTAACAAAAACCAATACTCTTTCACTAGATACATTTAAATCTCCTGAATTTGGTCCTTTAGGAATAGTTGATAATGATGAAGCTCTTTATTATAGAAATATCATTCAAAGACAACATATAAGAACAAATAAAATTGAAAAGAAAGTCGGTCTATTGAAATGTTGTGCAGGAATGGATGCAGATATTATTGACTATTACATAAATAGCAATTACAAAGGCCTTATCATAGAAGCCTTAGGTAGAGGTAATGTGCCTCCAAATCTAGTGCCAGGAATAAAACGTGCTTTAGATAATAACATAATTATTGGTTTAGTTTCTAGATGTAATACTGGTAGAGTACTTTATACTTACGGATATGAAGGTGGGGGAAAGCATTTAAGAGATTTAGGAGTCATTTTTGGTGGAAATTTGCCTGGCCAAAAAGCAAGGATCAAGTTATGTGCAATTCTTGGTTTTACAGAGGACAAAGAAACAATAAAAAATTTATTTGAATTAAGTTTATAATTTAATTGATTGATTATCAGGTGAGTGCTTATGAAAATAATAAAAGAGAATATATCTTATCCAAAAGTCAATGTGCATAAACCTATTAATAATAACTTATCTTTTTTGGATATTGAAACAACTGGATTAAATAACAAATATGCATATGTATACTTAATTGGTGTTTTAAATTATGATTACAGTACTCGTAGTTATAAATTAATCCAATATTTTGCAGAAGGTAAAAACGAAGAAGTTCAGATTTTAAGAGCATTTGTTGATGATTTTAATCCTGATTCTCTAATAGTAACATACAATGGAGATACTTTTGATATTCCATTTTTAAAAGCAAGATTGCAAAAATATAATATAATGTTTGAATTTAAAGTTACGAAAGATATCTATAGAGATTTGACAAAAAATAAAATGTACTTAAATTTGGATAATTATAAACTCAAAACAATAGAAAAATTCCTTGGCATAGACAGAACCGATACTTACACAGGATTAGAATGCATAGAATTTTATAAAGAATATCTTATTACTAAATCTGATGAGTTATTAGACAAAATTCTTAAACATAACTATCAAGATATATATTATTTACCTCAAATACTTCAAATATATGATTTATTAGAGGATTTGAAAAGGGTATATATCGAATATGATGAAATACTCTATGAGTTTATTATGGATAATATAGATAATTATGAGAATACAATAGTTATAAAGGGTGACTATAACCCTCATTTACATATTGATATAAATCTCTATTTGCCAAACTTCACTGTTCTATTGAGCAAAAATGGGAAATTTGAGGTTGATTTATATATTAATAATGCATTGGATAGTAATAATCAAATAATCGCTTTTCTTTATGACGAGGATGTATATTCAAAAAATAGTGATATCGAAAGACTTGTAGGAGATGACAACAATATTATAGTTATATCAATTAATAAAAAATTTATAATAAATAACATGAAAATTGTTCTTAAAAATATAATCTATTATGCAATAAATAAAGTTTTAAGTGGCAGCTCAAACAGGGATTAAAAAAAGAGAATTGTATTTAACAATTCTCTTTTTTCTTTATGGTGGGCCTTCAGGGACTCGAACCCCGGACCTGCCGGTTATGAGCCGGACGCTCTAACCAACTGAGCTAAAGGCCCTCATTGCATTTGGCAGGGGTGGCAGGATTTGAACCCACGACATTCGGTTTTGGAGACCGACGTTCTGCCGCTGAACTACACCCCTAGCTAAATAAAAATGGTGCCCAGAGCCGGAATCGAACCAGCGACACGTGGATTTTCAGTCCACTGCTCTACCGACTGAGCTATCTTGGCAAAAGATAAATATGTAATTGGT
>DAONLG010000038.1:0-13458 GCA_035406565.1 Soehngenia sp. | reverse complement strand
TATCGAGTCTATTTCGGGATTTACTTCTCCGATACTATATGACTTTAAAAGCAAATTTAAGTTGATCTCATATGGATAAGAAAACACAATGTCAGGATATTTAATTTTCTGATCAACTTTATCTGCTTCTTTTATACTTAAAGTGCTCATAGAAAGTATTTCAGAAAGAGTTGTCTTTGCTGCATCAAAAAATTTTTCACTTGCAACATCATAAACTGTAAACATTTTACCATCCGAAGTCTTTAGATAAGCTCTACTTGGAACTAATATATCTTCGAGAGTGTAAGTATAGTTTTGTGTAATTGCAGCATTTTCCACATTTTTCTGTTCAATTTTTTTCCCACTTGAAAGTTCATATATAAGTACTATGCTGGTCATCATAAGTATGAATATAGCAAGTGTCTTTAATTTTTCTTTCATCATATTCTACTTCCTCTATATTATGTTGTTGGACTCGGGGATTATTTCTTCTAACAATGGCAATTTAATTTCAACAGTAGTTCCTGGTAAATTTCCACTTTCTATTTGTATCTTGCCATCGAAAGCTTCTACTATCTCTTTAGCTATTGATAGGCCTAAACCAGTACCCCCTAGATCTCTGCTTCTTCCTTTTTCGACTCTATAAAATCTATCAAATACTCTCTCTCTGTCTTCTTGTGGTATCCCTATCCCATTGTCGATTACTTTAATTACTACATATGGAGTTTCTTTACTCATGATCACTTTTACGTATCCACTGCTTTCAGTGTATTTTATTGAATTTATGATTATATTTTGAAAGACTTGTACAAGTCCATCTTTGTCAGCATAAGTGTAATACTCATTGCTTGATTCAAAAATCAAAGTAATGTTTTTCTCACTTGCCATGATCTTTAGTTTAGAGACTGTGTCTTCTATTATTTCATTTAAGCAGAGTTTTTCTTTATTCCATTTAGTTTTTTTGTAGTCTATATTTGAAAGTTGCAAGAGATCACTTACTAGTCTGCTCATCCTGTCGCACTCTTCATCTATTACACTTAGAAATCTCTCTTTATGCACATCATCTATATCATCTATCATAAGAGTTTCAGTGTAACTTTTGATTGTAGTTATAGGAGTCTTAAGTTCATGGCTGACGTTAGCGACAAATTCTTTTCTCATCTTATCCAAATTGTGTTCTTGAGTAATATCTTGATATACTATGATAAGTCCTTCTATTGATTGATTTTCATTTCTATAAGGTGCGTATTTGACTTTATAGACATTTCCACTTATCTCAATTAATTTTTCGCCATTTAATGTAGATTCATCTTTGTAATTGATCCCTAATAATCCTAAATTACTTAAATCCAAAATATTTTTCGATTGTTCAATTTCAAGATTTTCTATGTTTAGCAATTTTTTCCCAATAGGGTTGGCATGGATTAATTCTCCGTTTTTGTCTATCGCTATCACGCCTTCTGCCATATAGCTGAAGATTGTGTCCAATTTATTCCTTTCTAATTCCATTTCATTCAAAGTTTCATTGAGCTTTAAAGTGAGCTGATTGAACATATTTGCCAATTGACCTATTTCATCATTGGATTTAACTGAAACATATTGATTGAAATTCCCCTGAGACATTTCAAAGGCCTTTCTAGTGACGTCTCTAATTGGCTCAGTTATGCTGTTTGCTATCAAAAACCCCAACACTATTGTCGTTGAAAGGGCAATCATAGTCGCCTTAGCAAGCATCGAGCGAGTATAGCTTAAAGTGCTTTCAACAGTTGATAAATCAGATGTCATATATAGTATTCCTGATAATTTGCCACTTGTTGAATATATCGGATATGCGATGTGTTTAAGAGTTTTTCCTTCTAGTTCATCTGTTAGCACAGCTTCTGAAACTTTACCAGAAAATGTGTCTATTACAAGTTGAGGATCTATGAAATTATACGAAAGGGCTCCCTTTCCAATTAAGTATATGTCTTCTCTTGATGATGTCGCAAGTATCTTGGGTACATCCTCGTCATAAATAGCATATATTGTCTCTCCTTGAGCAAATCTCCAATCATTTAAAGTGTTTTGAATTTGCTCTTGATTTTCAAGCCAATTGTCATTTGAAAAGTAGCTAGAAGTTGAAGATATAGCTTCGATGTTGTTTTTCATGGATATGGTCACACTTTCAATCTGTTGAGCCTCTAGTCTGTTTACAATAAACACTCCAACAATGGCCATTGCTATAAACACCAAGAGAAAATACACTACTATAAATCTCCATTTTATGCTTGAAAACATGTCAGTCCCTCCTAAAGTAGTAGCCTACTCCTCTTTTAGTCAATATATATTTAAAATCTTCATCTGGTGTTTCTATTTTCTCTCTAAGTCTTCTCACCGTTACATCTACTGTTCTTATATCTCCAAAGTACTCATATCCCCACACATTTTCAAGTAAGTGCTCTCTTGTGAATACTTGCCCACTGTTTAAAGCTAGGTGTTTTAAAAGTTCAAATTCTCTAAGCGTTAGATTGATGATCTCTCCATTCTTTCTAACTTCATATTTTGATAGATCTATGCTCAGTCCTTCGGTTTCTATGATTCCATTTGAATCCTGTTCGCCATTAAAATCAATTCTCCTTAAATTCGCTTTTACCCTGGCGATCAATTCTCTCATACTAAAAGGCTTTACTATATAATCATCAGCCCCCAACTCTAATCCTGTTATTTTGTCTTCTTCGTCTTCTTTTGCTGTCAAAATAATTATGGGCATTTTATAATCCGGTCTGATTTCTTTTAGCACTTCAAATCCGTCTTTTTTAGGCATCATAATATCCAACAGTATCAGTTGATAATTATTTTCTTTAATTAATTTTATGCATTCTTCTCCGTCAAAACAAAGTTCAGCTTCAAAGCCTTCTTTTTCCAAATTAAATTTAACTATATCTCCAATAGCTTTTTCGTCATCAGCTACTAATATCTTTGATATCATTTTGATCACCCCATGATAAATTGATAATTAAATTATTACTTATATTGATCAATAAGTCAATGTTAACCAAAACTTAATTTGGGTAATATAAATATGTATTGAATTTATGAAGTCTTTCTACTATAATATAGTATATCAAAAGGGAGTAGCTAGAAAAGGATAGTCGTCAATACGGTATAAACCCGGCTATCACCTATTTAGGTAGCAAGACTTTTGTTCATATTTATGGGCAAGAGTCTTTTTTTCTATCAGCTCATAAATATTACTAAATGAAAGAGGTGGTATTAAATGAATTGGTATGACAAAAGTGTCGATGAAGTCCTAAAAGAACTTAATGTTGATCCCAGCAAGGGCTTAGACACAGAAAGTGCAAAAGAAAGACTTGAAAAATACGGTGCAAATGAACTTAAAGAAGAGAAAGGCAAAAGTTTTTTTAAGAAATTATTAGCACAGTTTAGTGATTTTCTTGTCTTGATTTTAATCGCAGCTGCTTTAGTTTCTTTTTTTATCGGAGAAACGCAAGACGCCATAGTTATAATTGCAATAGTAATAGTTAATGCAATGTTAGGGCTTTATCAAGAGGGAAAAGCTGAGAAGGCATTAGAAGCTTTGAAAAAGATGGCCTCGCCTACTGCAAAAGTCATAAGAGATGGAAAAACAGTAGAGATAGATTCAAGAGAGCTTGTACCTGGAGATATAGTAATTTTAGAAACTGGAGATATCGTCCCTGCAGATTTAAGGATCATCGATTCAAAGAATTTGAAAATTGAAGAAGCATCTTTAACTGGAGAATCCGTAGCTGTTGAAAAAGATGCATCAAAAGTTCTAGAAGGTGAAGTTGCTTTAGGGGACAGAGTGAATATGGCTTATATGAGCACTATAGTCACTTATGGAAGAGGTAAAGGTATAGTAGTGGGAACGGGTGCTGATACTGAAATAGGTAAAATTGCAACTATGATTCAGACCTATGAAGACGAAGCTACACCCCTTCAAAAAAAATTAAACCAACTAGGAAAAATACTCGGGATAGCAACCATTTTAATCTGCATAGTTGTATTTGCTGATGGTCTAATTCAAGGTAGAGATCCATTGGAGATGTTTATGGTATCTGTAAGCCTTGCAGTAGCAGCTATACCTGAAGGATTGCCCGCAATTGTAACCATAGTACTTGCTATTGGCATGAATAAAATGGTAAAGAGAAATGCTATCGTAAAAAAATTGCTAGCAGTTGAAACCCTAGGTGCTACTTCTGTTATATGTACAGATAAAACTGGAACTTTAACACAAAATGAAATGACAGTAGTAAAAATATACACAAATGATAAGGTGATTGATGTCGAAGGTGTTGGATATGAACCTAAGGGAGATTTCAAATTAGGTGAAGAAAAAATATCTCCACTTGATGATAAAAACGTCCAAAGTTTGTTGTTAATGGGTGCATTGGTAAATGATGCAGAACTTGTAGAAAATGGCGGCCAATATAAAATAGTTGGAGACCCTACTGAAGGCGCATTGGTAACATTAGCTGCAAAAGGCGGCATTGATGTAGATTCTTTAAATGAGAAATACCCTAGAATTCAAGAGATACCTTTCGATGCATCAAGAAAAATGATGACTACTTTCCACGAAGGATATTTTGAAGATAAGATAACAGCTATTACAAAAGGAGCTCCTGATTTATTAATTCAAAAATGTTCTCATATCCTTTTAAATGGTGAAGTAGTTCCTTTTACTGAGGAACTTAAAAAGAAAGTTTTGGATACTAATATAAACTTCTCAAAACAAGCATTGAGAGTATTGGCAGTTGCTTATAAAGTGTTTGATAAACTCCCTGACAATCTAGATCCTGAAAATATCGAAAAAGACATGATTTTTGTTGGTTTATCGGGCATGATAGACCCTCTAAGACCAGAAGCAAAAGAAGCCATCAAATTGTGTAAAAAAGCAGGAATTGATATCAAAGTTATCACTGGAGATTACAAAGAAACTGCATTTGCCATAGCAAGGGATTTGGGTTTAGTAGAATCTGAAGATGAAGCGATGATGGGAGAAGAATTAAATAAGATTTCAGATGAAGAATTAAGAGAAGTTGTAAAAAGAGTAAAAGTATTTGCAAGGGTTTCTCCTGAACATAAAGTAAGGATTGTAAATGCATTAAAAGAAAATGGTGAAATCACTGCAATGACTGGCGATGGAGTTAACGATGCTCTAGCTATAAAGAAAGCAGATATAGGTATTTCGATGGGCATAACTGGAACAGACGTTGCAAAGAATACAGCTGATATGATTTTAACAGATGATAACTTTGCAAGCATTGTGTCTGCAGTTGAAGAAGGTAGAATAATATTTAGCAATATAAAGAAATTCGTATTCTTCTTGTTGTCCTGTAACATAGGTGAGATTTTATTGGTATTTTTAAGTATCGCTGTATTTAACTGGCCAATACCATTGTTGCCAATACAGCTTTTGTGGTTAAACTTAGTAACTGATAGTTTCCCTGCTCTAGCATTAGGTGTGGAGAAAGGTGAGCCAGATATAATGAATCATCCTCCAAGAAATACAGATGAGCCAATTCTCGATAGGAGAATGCTTTTAGGTGTATCATTCCAGAGTTTAGCTATCGCAGCAGCATCGTTGTTATCATTTTGGTGGGCACAAAACACTTTTGGTAGTGAAGACTTAGTCATTGTTAGAACAGTAGTATTTACGACATTGATAACTGCAGAACTGTTGAGAGCTTATTCTAGTAGATCACAGAAATACACTCTATTTAGAATAGGATTTTTCTCAAATAGGCAGATGGTATTAGCAACTCTCGGAGCATTTGCTTTGTTGTTAGTTGTACTATATGTACCATTTTTACAAGATATATTTTATACTCAAGCACTCACTTTAAATGAATGGAAAGTGATAATTCCTTTAGCTTTCATACCTTTAGTAGTTGGTGAATTGTCAAAAATAGTTCTATCTAGATTTCATAAATAATCATTAAAAGCTCTGGCATAATTGCCAGAGCTTTTAAATTATATCAATACCTATCATTGATAACTAATATATATATGAAGCAGGATTTCTATTTACACCATTTTTCAATACTTCAAAATGAAGGTGCGGTCCTGTAGAATTTCCTGTGGAACCCATTTTACCAATTAATTGACCTTTATATACTCTTGTACCAGAACTTACTAGTATTTTACTTAAATGAGCATATCTAGTAGTATATCCGTTTTCATGGTCTATCTCTATCATGTAGCCATAGCTTCCTTGATATCCTGTAAATACGACTTTTCCCCCATCTGCAGCATAAATGTTTGTTCCGACACTGTTTGCAATATCTACTCCTAAGTGCATCCTATAACCTCTATTTCCGTAAGGTGATGATAATCTTCCTCTAGTTGGCATCATAAAAGTACCTGTCGCCATTGTCCTTGGCGGTTCTTTTGTTCCTTTAGCAATTACTTCTGTCCTAGGTTCTGTAACTACTACTTCATTTACAACTTTCTTTTCAACTAATACTCCATTGTGTCTTATTTCATTTGCAGTAACTTCAGCTTCACCTTTAGTTCCCTTAGTTATGATCTTCTTTTGTGTATTGTACATTGAATCGTCTTCTTTAACAGTCACTTCATAATCTAATTCTTTTGTGTACTCAACTTCTTCAACAGTTACTACAGTTAGAAGAGGCTGAGGTACTATCAAATTTACTTCATCTCCCGGTTTTAAATCTTCTGGTACTACATCGGGATTTGCTGCTATGAGCTTTTCAACATCTGTATCATACATCATCGATATGGTCCATAAACTTTCGCCAATCTCAACAGTATGGGTTTTCTTTGCTTCTTTCCCATCTTTTATCTTTTGCAGTACTTCTTCTTTATCTGAGATGTCAGCTACATTTACTTTTACCTTTTGTATGTCAATATTTTCTAAGAACTTGACCTCTTTTAATGTGCTTTTTCGATCCTTAGTATCAGTATATGGTTTTTTAATATCTTCTAAAATGCTCTCTATCTCAGTGCTATTCTTAAATACCCCTACTGTTTCACCTTCAATAACTAGTGCATATCCATCGACTTTGAAATTAATTTCTTTTTTAATGTTCTCCTCTAGCGTTTTTTCATCTGTATGTTTGTTTCCAAAAACATTGGTTTTTTTGAAAGTGATCTCATCTTCAAGCTCAATTTTAGCCTCATATGTATCTTCTAGTTCTTTTTTTACTTCATCATAAACAGTTAATGCTTCTTCCTTTTCTTTTACTATCCCTACTACGTCTTCTCCAATTGAAACAGAATAAGCTTTAGTAACAGTGTTTACTACTGAAAAACCAATTGCGATTACAGCAACAGCTGCAATAGAAATCATGATTTTATTAAAGTTTATATTATCGTTTTTTAAGTCTTTTACTTTTGCTTTAAATCTATTCCAATAGGATTTAATCGACTCCTTTTCCATCTCTACCTCCATTGAACACCTAATGTAAATTTTTTTGTAACTCTTTTGTAACAATTACTAGTTCATTATACCAATATGAACTTTTATTGACAACTTCTTAAGAAATTGTATAAAAAAAATGTAAACCAAAATATAACTGATATTTTCTTTTCTATATCAGTTATATTAATGCTTACATCGTTGTCAAAATCTGGTATTATAATTATAATTAAATGTTACAAAAATTTAATATTTAATTTTTAGTTTTTTATCGTGCAATTTAAAATTTATTTTGTTATTTTCTAGTCTATAAAGTTTCCCATCTAGATTTAATGTAATTTTTCCCCCAAAATCAACATCTATTTTATCAGCCTTGCCTTCTAGCACATATCTTTCGTATTTTAGGTGCTTTCCACTGAATATTGTGGGAAACAATGTCAAAACCCTGAGTTTTGATATGTCTTTAACCATACAAAAGCTCAACGAGTTATCATTTAATGAGGCATTTGGAAGTATTTTCATTCCTCCACCGTAGTATTTTCCATTACCTACAGCTAAAAGCATCAATGAATTTTTATAGATCTTATCATTTATGTCAATAGAAGACTTTTTGCTTTTGTACTTGATGAGTGCAAAGAACACTCCTAGAATATATGCTTTATTGCCTTTTACATGGTCTTTTATCTTTTCCGTCTGATTTACTACTTCCGCATCTAATCCAATGCTTGCTACATTTAAAAAGTACTTGCCATCTGCTAGGCCAACATCTATCAACTTATAATCTTTTGTCGTTATGATGTCTAAGCATTCTTCTAGTTTCAACGGAAGTTCTAATGCTTTGCTCAAGTCATTGCCAGTTCCCCTTGGAATAATGCCAAGTATGCCTTCACCTTTTTTTAGTATTCCTGCGGCCACTTCGTTTATCGTTCCATCTCCACCTACTGCAACATATATGTCATAATTTGGGTTTTCTATTACTAAATTTTCAGCATCATCTATGGCTTTAGTAATTTCTATTTTATAATCTATTCCTTTTTTGTTACAGTATTTTTCAACATCTTCTACCTCTTGTATAGCTCTTCCATCTCCTGATACGGGATTTAAGATGAACAAATATTTTTCTTTCTTTATTTCTTCACTATTTAAATCCAATCTCTTTCTCCCCTCTTATCGCTCTATCTATAGCTATCATCTCTTCAGGAGACAGCGGAACATTAGATTCGCCGTTTTTTATTGGTTTTGCAAAACTGACAGACTTTTCCCTTCCATATATGCTAGTCAAGACAAATCCATTGTTGTATTTATCTAATAATGCTATTGAAAAGCTAAGTTCGCTTCCCATATCAGCAAAAGCGTTGTACCTTAAAAACCCAATCTTTTGGAGCGCAAATGTTAAATTTGTCTCGACAGTCATTAAATTATCCTCAAGTTTCTTTAATTTTGAATTTATATCGTTTATATCAGAATTGACATGAATGAAAAGCTCTTCAAAATTTACTCCAGTAAGGCCTTTTGTAAGGGCATGATACTTTTCTCTCTCATGTTTAATGGCATTGTTTTGCACTAATACTATGATAAGTATTATGAGCGTAAAAAAAGATGTACCTAATAGAATATATGTTGTATAATTTTCAATCAGCTTCAAAAATTCTTCCATCTTATCACCTTTACATTTGTTTAGTAATTTCGTATATAGCTTTTATTAAATATTCTACTTCTTCTTCTGTGTTAAAAGGACCGAAACTAAACCGAACTGCTCCTTGTTCCATTGTCCCAATTGTTTCATGTGCAAGTGGCGCACAGTGAAGACCCGGTCTTACATATATATCATATCTATCATCTAATATGTATGATATTTCAGATGAATCCATATCTAGTATGTTGATGGGAATGACAGCCGTCCTTTGAGTTATATCAGTAGGTCCATATATTTTAACCCCTTCTATTTTTCTCAATTCTTCAACAAAAAATTTTGAAAGTTCTTCTTCCTTTTTTCGTATATTTTCTATGCCAGTTTCTATTATATAATTTATCCCTTCTTTAAGTCCTACAATGCCGGGCATGTTCAATGTGCCGCTTTCAAACTTATCTGGCATTATCTCAGGTTGGTAAATTGAATAAGATTCACTCCCTGTACCACCTTTAATAATCGCATCAGTCTTCAACCCGTCTCTTATGAATAATCCTCCCGTGCCCTGTGGACCCAATAGGCCTTTATGCCCAGGAAATGCTAGAAAATCAATATTATTTTTATTTACATCTATTGGAATAACACCTGAAGATTGACTTGCATCTACAAGAAAAAGTATGCCTTTTGCTTTAGCTAATTCCCCAATTTCTTCAATGGGCATAATTGTGCCTGTAAGATTTGATACATGTGTTATTGCAATCATCTTAGTGTTAGTTTTTACGGCTTTTAAAATACTATCCTTTGTTATATAACCATTTTTATCCGCATACACTATTGTATTTTCTATGCCGAGTTGCTCTAGGTGTTTTATTGGGCGAAGTACTGAATTATGCTCCATGGATGTAGTTATTACATGATCGCCTTCTCTTAAGGTCCCTATTATAGCCATGTTAAGCGCCATAGTGCAATTGGATGTGAAAATTAAATTAAAAGGATCTTCAATATTAAAGAACTTAGAAATCAAAACTCTAGCATCATAAACTTCTCTATTGGCTTTAAGTGCCATTTTGTGACCAGATCTGCCGGGATTTGCACCGAATTCTTTCATTGCCTCGTACACTTTATCATAAACTCTATCTGGTTTAGGAAAAGTTGTTGCTGCATTATCAAAATAGTACATTTTCTTCACTCCTATGAGAGAATATCTTTATTTTATTCTAACACCCTTTAGTCTTATAAACAATATAAAACTACCTCTAATCGAAATTCATCGACTAGAGGCAATAAATTAACCTAATCTTTTATATACAATTTGAAGAATTTCTTCCTTAATCTCTTTTCCTTTTTCCAAACTCTCTTTTACTACTTTTTCAACTTTTTCCTTGTATTCTTCATCTTTGATGCTTTTTAAATTTATTGTTACATTGAAAAGTGCACCCTCTAATCCTGAATATGCAAGTAAAGTTCCAACTCCTATATCTGTTATTGCATTCACGTTTCCGTATTGTGCAAAGACTTTTTGTAAATTTAAAGTTTCTAAACATTTTTGAGCGCATTTCAAAGGCACTTCTAGAGCTTTTTTATAACCTAATTGTATCTTTTCTGATCTCAATTTTTTTTCTTCTTCTGTCGATTTTGGAAGTTTAAATGCTTTCATCACGTCATCAAATGCAGTAGAGTCCTCATCTACTATTGAAAGGAGATCGTCTATTAAAAAACTAATTTTTTCTTGGTTTTCTTCTAGCAGAGCTCTTTTTTCTTCTGGTATTTCTTCATATTTTCCCTTTCCGATAGTTAGATTTCCAACCATATTTGACAAAGCTGCACCAAGACTTCCAGCAAGAGCAGAAACACTTCCTCCTCCCGGTGTTGGATTGTCACTTTTTACTTCATAGACAAAATCTCTAACGCTTTTTTCAATTAACATATTATCCCTCCGTATTAAAATTTAATGATTCCCTCTATTACTTTTACAGCACTTCCTCCAACTTTTACCCTAAAACCGTCTTTGCTCTCTTCAATAAAGCATTCTATTGTACTTGGCCTGTCTAAAATATAGCCCTGGCTAACTTTTAAAGTATCACCCTTTAAAAATCCATTTTTCTTCAAATAATATATAAGTGCTCCATTTGAGGTCCCTGTAGCAGCTTCTTCATCTATGCCTACTGCAGGTCCAAAATTTCTTGCATAGGCTTTAGAACTGTCTTTGTCATCTAAATTAAAAGCATGTAAACCTACTACTCCAAGCTCTAATGAGTAATCTTTTAATTTTTTTAAATCTACATTCATGTTGTCTAATACGGATTTGCTTTTTATAGGGCATATGATGTCTTTTAAGCCCGTTGACATGATCTCTGGCATTGCAATTTCTCCATCTATGCCAATATCATCTTCTTTGATGTTTAAAATTTCAGCTAGCTTATGCATGTCATTTAAAACACCATAGCTTTCTGGCCTTTTCTGCTCCATAACTACTGAGATCGGGTGGAAATTATCATAAGTGATATCGACTAAAATATCCCCTATCTTTGTGTTTAAATGAATTGATTTTTTCCCTTTGTTAATATTTGCAATATAGCCCTCATCCGCAAGTAAAAAAACTCCCCCTATTGTCGCATGCCCACATAGATCAACTTCACATTCTGGTGTGAAATACCTGACTTGGTATCTTTCCTTTTCAACTTCAGTTACAAAAACAGTTTCGGAAAGATTCATTTCTTTAGCAATCTGCTGCATTATCCTGTCCGGCAACTTGTTGTTTGATATGACTACTCCAGCAGGATTTCCTCCAAAAGCTTTGTCAGTAAATGCATCGATTTGAAATATATTTAATTCCATATAATCACTCCTTTAAATGTTCCACGTGGAACATTACTTTACAATCAAGTCTACAAGCCTGTCTAAGTCGTCTTCATTGTAAAATTCTATTTCGATTTTCCCTTTGGATTTAGTTTTGTTGATAGTTACCTTAGTCCCTAGATTTGTGATAAGTCTTTCTTCAATCTCTCTGATATAAACGTCTTTGCTTCGATTTTTTGAACTTTTCCTTTTTTTCTTGTCCAACAGTTCTTCAGTCTTTCTAACTGATGAATTAGTCTTGATTATATTTAGAGCTTTTTTATATTGAGCATCCTTGTCTTTTATGCCGAGTAAAACTTTCCCATGTCCTGTTGTCAAATCGCCATTTTTAATAAATTCTACCACTCTTTTATCTAGGTTTAATAATCTTAGGATATTTGCCACATAAGACCTGCTCTTACCAATGGCTTTAGCTAATTCATCTTGTGTCAAATTATACTCATCAATTATTTTTTTATAGCCATAGGCTTCTTCTATGGGGTTTAAATCCTCTCTTTGTATGTTTTCAATCAGAGCAATTTTTGAGGCGGTTATTTCGTCAAATTCCTTCACAATGCACGGTATCTTGTTAAGATTGGCAATCTTAGAGGCTCTGTATCTTCTTTCTCCAGCTACAATCTCATAATATTCATCTTTTTTAGTGACCAGTAATGGTTGAAGTACACCATTTTCCTCTATGGATTTCGCTAAACTCTCTAAGCTTTCCTTGTCGAATTTCTTCCTTGGTTGATCTTCTTTTGGCTTTATCTTATCAATGTCAATTTCTAAAACTTTAGTATCATTTCCAGCTAAATCATTGATTAAATTTTCTACACTCTCTTTATCTTGTATAAGTGCAGAAAGTCCCTTCCCAAGTCCAGTCCTTTTTTGAACCAAAAACATCACCCTCTATCCTTCATCTTGCATATCAAGAAACTCATTTGCTAACTCCAAATAAGATTCTGCTCCCTTTGACTTTGAATCATAGTCATGAACACTCATCCCGTATGATGGTGATTCAGCAAGTCTTACATTTCTCGGTATGATACTTGTGAATACTTTCCCTTTGAAAAATTTCTTTACTTCTTCTACTACTTGAATTGATAGGTTTGTTCTACCATCAAACATATTTAGAACCACTCCCTCTAATTCAAGATTTGGGTTTTGATTTTTCCTTACTAACTCTATTGTCTTAAATAGTTGGCTCACACCTTCAAGTGCATAATACTCACATTGGATTGGAATAATTACGCTATCAGCTGCAATCAGCCCAATCACACTCAATATACCTAACGAGGGTGGGCAATCTATAAAGCAAAAATCAAACTCATTTTTTATATTCGCTAATACATTTTTTAAAGTATCCTCCCAACCGTCAACTCGAGCTAATTCTATTTCTACTCCTGCGAGCTCACTATTAGATGGTATGATGCTGACATTTTCTGCAGATGAAGATTTTACAGCCTCAGCTATGCTTACTTTCCCAGTAAGGCAATCATAGATTTGAACATCTACATTGTCCTTATCTATCCCCAACCCGCTTGAAGAATTCCCCTGTGGATCCAAATCTACAAGCAGAACTTTTTTCCCAAGTTTACCTAGACCTGCTGAC
>DAONLG010000037.1:1927-13988 GCA_035406565.1 Soehngenia sp. | reverse complement strand
CTAAAGAAGGTACAAAAGCCTATAAAAAATTTTTTGATGAAGTAAAAGACAAAATCGAAGTTCGTTTTATTAAAGTTAAAGCACATACAGGTGATGAATTCAATGAAGAAGCGGATAAACTAGCTAAGAGCTCTAAATTATTATAATTTTTGGATTTCTACATTGTTATTTTTTAATAAGTAAAGGGCATATTCATCGATGTTGTATTCATATTTGTAGTATATTTTTTTTATACCAGCTTGTATGAGCGCTTTAGTGCAATTTAAACAGGGAAAATGAGTTATATATGCATTGCAGTTTTTTACTGATATGCCTTCTTTAGCACAATACAAGAGAGCGTTCATTTCTGCGTGTATAGTTGCAATACAATGGCCATCTCTCATTGTGTGGCCTACATCATCACAATGTGGATTTCCTGCAACTGATCCATTATATCCAGTTGATACAATTCTGTGATCGTCATTGACAAGTACACAACCTACGAAGGCTCTATCACAGGTTGACCTTGAAGCGACCATTTCGGTAATCTCCATAAAATATTGATTCCAACTCTTCCTATTTGTCATTGTAAAACCTCCTATCAAAATGTATTATAACATAAAAATATATCTTTATAATATGGGTATATATGTATTGTGTATTAGGGGGGAAATATATGTATGGAGTAGTATTAGAAGGCGGAGGAGCAAAGGGTGCTTATCATATTGGAGCTTATAAAGCGGTATTAGAGCAAGAATTTGATGTAGGTGCTATTGTGGGGACATCAGTTGGTGCTATAAATGGGGCTATGATTGTTCAAGGAGATTTTGATAAAGCATATGAACTGTGGAAAAATGTTAATTACACAGATATTATAAAAGCTAATGAGGATGAAATCAATAGATTAAAAGAGCTAAGGCTTACTAGAGAAGATTTAAGGATTTTATTAAATAAGCTTAGAGAAATAATCCAAGATGGAGGCTTTGACATAACTCCATTAAAAAACCTATTAGATCAGTACATTGATGAAGAAAAAATCAGAAATTCAAGCATTGATTATGGTTTAGTAACTATCAATATTTCAGATTTAAAACCACTGAAACTATTTAAACAGGACATACCATATGGAGAAATGAAGAATTATATACTAGCTTCTTGCTATTTGCCTGTTTTTAAAAAAGAGAGGATCAATGGGAAAATCTTTTTAGATGGCGGATATTATAACAATCTTCCTTTTGATATGTTAGCAGAAAGAGGATATAATGACATGATTATCATAAGGACAAATGCCCTTGGAATGACAAGAAAAGTTCCTTATGAAAAATACAATATAATCACTATAGCACCATCTGAGAACATAGGAAATTCATTTACCTATGAAAAAGACATAGCTGTTCAAAACATAAAATTAGGTTATTTTGATGCTTTAAAAGAAATTAACGGATTAGAAGGAAACAAATATTATTTTAAGCCTTTAGGAGAAGAATACTATTTTGATTTATTAAAGAATCTTAAAGAAACAACTTTGGACTCTATAGCTAAGACATTAAATATTACTGAAGAACCAAATAAACGATTGTTGTTTGAGGTAATCATCCCTAAAATTTCAAAATTAATTGAATTAAAAGGGAATTATGATTATGAAGACTTTGTATTGAGGTTAGTAGAAGTTTTATTAGCATATTATAGAATAGAAAAATTTAAGATTTATGATTTTAAAGAATGCCTTGATATAATCAAAAGACAGCCAAATTTAATAATTCCAAATCAAACTAATAGATTAGATAAGATTTTAGAGAAAGCTAACATAACAAATGTTTTTAGAAAAGAAGATATGACACTTAATATAGCATATGATTTTATAAAGGATATGGAGGTGCAGTATGGAGATTGACGAGTTAAAAAAAAGATTAAAATCTCGAGTACCTCAACCCATAGACATAAAAAACAAATACTCAGTTTTGATACCTTTAATAAAAATAAATGATAAGTGGCACATAATTTATGAGTTAAGAGCTTCCACATTAATAGCTCAGCCAGGAGAAATATCTTTTCCCGGTGGAAAAGTTGAGGCAAATGAAACTTATGAAAGAGCTGCTATAAGAGAAACAGTAGAAGAATTAAATATAGATGAAAAAAACATATGTATATTAGGAGAATTAGATTATTTAATATCTTATGCAAATTTTACTATTCACTGCTTTTTAGGGGAACTCAAAGATATTAAATTGGAGGATATTAAACCTAATGAAGCTGAAGTTGATCATGTTTTTGCAGTACCCATAGATTATTTTTTAACTCATGAGCCGATGATTTTTGAATTAGCATTAAAAACAGAAGGAAACGATTCATTTCCATATGAGCTAATCCCAAAGGGAAGGGATTATAATTTCAGACAAGGTAAACATATCGTTCTTTTTTATCAATATGAAGATTATATAATCTGGGGTTTCACTGCTCGTATGACAAAACAGTTTTTTGAAATAATGAGAGAAATAGGTGCATTATAGTATAGGAGGAATACTTTGAATTACGAAATTGTTGAATATAATAAACACAGGTTTATATATGTAGACGAATTGAGAAAAAAAGGGCTATACCATTGCTTTACTACAAAAGACATGGATCTTGGGGTAAAGACAACTAAAAATCCACTGCTAGTAAATAAAAATCTAGAATTAGCATATGATTTCCTAGGTAGAAAGCCTTTTAGGCTCTTTAATGGCTTTCAAGTACATGGTGACAATATAAAAATCATTAAAAGTGTTGAAGATGGTTTTGAAAATGATACAGGGAGGTATTTTCCTGATACCGATGGACTTATGACAAGCGAAAGCGAAATTGGACTTATCACAAGATTTGCTGACTGCACTCCAATCATTATATACGATCCAATAAACAGAGTTCATGCTAACATTCACTCAGGGTGGAGAGGGACTTTAAAAAATATTGTCAGAAAAGCGATTGATATGATGGTGGAAAACTTTTCATCTAATGTTTCCGATATCATAGTGGTATTAGGCCCATCAATATCCAAAGAAGACTTTGAAGTTGAAGAAGATGTTTATTTAATGTTTAAGGGAAAATTTAGTAATATATCGGATTTTTCAATTGCTAAGAATGAAACAAAATATTTAATCGACTTAAAAGGCATTATTAAGCAAGACTTATTAGAAAAGGGTTTAAAAAATGAAAATATAGTTGACATTGATCTATCCACTTATTCCACATCATTTTTGCATTCTTATAGAAGAGATAAAGAAGAGTATGGACTAATGGGGGCTATAACAATAATATAGCGAGTGCACAGCACTCGCTATATTTAAATATTCTAATATGGTCTTTCTCTGTATCTTTTTATTTCTTCAGTGATTAGTGGTACAATTTCCAAAGCATCGCCAACAAATCCAATATTTGCTACACTAAATATTGGAGCATCAGGATCTTTATTTATTGCAATTATAAAATCTGATTTTTCCATACCAGCTAAATGCTGAACAGCTCCTGAAATTCCACAAGCGATGTAAACTTTTGGCCTTACAGTTTTACCTGTTTGACCAACCTGACGGTCTTTTGATATATAGCCTTTGTCTACAGCTCCCCTAGAAGCTCCAACTTCTGCGCCAATCATCTTAGCACATTCTTCAAGAATATGGAAATTATCACCAATTCCACGACCTCCTGAGATTATGATGTCTGCTTTTGTAATATCTACAGCCATGTGATCTCTTGGAAGGACTTCAACTAATTTTACTGGATCATTTATATTTACGATAGAAACTTCTCTTTTATCTATCTCAAATTGTCTAGATGTATCTTTAGGCAATTTTTCCATTACTCCAGGTCTTATTGTAGTCATTTGTGGTCTTTTTGTTTCATTTACAATTGTGCCAAATAAGTTTCCTCCAAATGCAGGTCTTGTAACATAAAGTAGTGAAGAATTTTCATTTTCTGGGTCGAATTCAAGTTTGGTGGCATCTGCAGTCAAACCAGTATCGCACCTAGCTGCAATTCTAGGAGCTAAATCTCTTCCCATTACTGTCGCAGGAATAAGTACAATGTCAGGTTTATCTTTTTTTATCACTTCGTTTACAAAAAGGGTAGTGAAAATCTCTGTGCTATAGTGATTTATATCCTTATTGTATAGCCAAATGATTTTATCAGCACCATGGTAACCAATTTCATTGATTAGGTCTTCACTTAGATTGCCAATAGCAACTCCTATTACTTTGTAGCCAAGTTGGGGTCTGTTTTCTACTAGTCTACGAGCTTCCCCTAATAATTCCAATGAAGCATCATTTATTGCGCCATCTTTTTCTTCACAAAACACATATATATCCTTATATTCTTTTATATCCATATCTCAATCTCCTTATTTACCAATAAACTTGAAATCTATTAGTGTTTCAACTATTTTTCTAGCGGTTGTCTTTGGATCTAATTCCAACACATCAGAATTCTTATGAGCTTCTTTTGTAAAGGTCTTCTTTACTTTTGTTGGAGAACCCTTTAATCCGATTATTGAAGGATCTATGTCTATATCATTAAATGTAATAACTTTAATATCTTTTTCGAAAGCATGGCTTATCCCCTTAACACTCATATACCTTGGTGTGGCAATTGTGCTCAATGTAGTGATTAGGCATGGAAGTGGACATTCAAGCACTTCATAGCTATTTTCAAGCGCTTTCTTTACTTTGATTTTTTCATCAGTTATTTCTAATATATCATCAACATAAGTTATTTGTGGTATTCCTAATTTTTCTGCTGTTTGTGGTCCAACTTGAGCTGTATCTCCATCAATTGCTTGTCTACCAGCTATTATGAGATCATAATCTAATGTTTTTATTACAGCAGCTAAAGTATTAGAAGTAGCCCATGTGTCGGCACCTCCGAATTTTGGGTCACTCACTAAAATACATTCGTCAGCACCCATTGCATACAATTCTCTAAGCATGCTTTTTGCTTGAGGAGGTCCCATGGTTAAACAGGTAACCTTTGCGCCTTTTTCATCTTTAATTCTTAAAGCCATCTCAAACCCTGCTAAATCATCAGGATTTGTTATCGTTGGAACACCGGTTCTTATAAGTGTCCCAGTTTCTTTATCTATTTGCATTTCAGTTGTATCTGGAACTTGTTTTAATAATACTAGTATATTCATAATCGACTCCTATCATTTTAATAATTTATTTGATATTACTAATCTTTGAATTTCAGAGGTACCTTCATATATTTCTGTTATTTTTGCATCTCTGAACATTCTTTCTACTGGATAGTCTCTTGTATATCCATATCCACCGTGTAATTGAACAGCTTTTGTAGTAGTTTCCATAGCTACTTCAGCAGCAAATAATTTTGCCATTGCAGCTTCAGAAGTATAGCTTTGATTAGTATCTTTCAAATATGCAGCTCTATATACTAAAAGTCTTGCAGCATCTATTTTTGTCTGCAAATCTGCGATTACAAATTGAGTATTTTGGAAAGCTGCAATAGGTCTTCCAAATTGCTTTCTTTCTTTTACATATTTTATTGTTTCGTTTAAAGCTCCTTGAGCAATTCCAATAGCTTGAGCAGCAATGCCAATTCTCCCGCCATCTAGAGTGGACATAGCTATCCCAAAGCCTTTTCCTTCTTGACCTAAGAGATTTTCCTTAGGTACATATAGATCTTTGAAAATCAATTCAGCAGTTGAGCTACCATGGATGCCGAGTTTCTTTTCAATTTTGCCAATTGAGAAACCTTCCATATCTTTTTCAACTATAAATGCTGATATACCTCTAGTTCCCTTTTGTTTGTCTGTCATTGCAAATATAATATAGATATCTGCATAACCACCATTGGTTATGAAGATTTTTGAACCGTTTATTTTATAATAGTCGCCTTCCTTGATAGCAGTTGTTTGTTGCATTGCAGCATCAGAACCTGCGTTTGGTTCAGTAAGGCCAAATGCACCAAGTTTTTCTCCCTTTGCTAAAGGCACTAAGTATTTCATCTTTTGTTCTTCAGTACCATAAGTGTAAATTGGATTGCAGCAAAGAGATGTATGAGCTGAAAGAATTACTCCTGTTGTTGCACATACTTTTGAAAGTTCTTCAACTGCTAAAATATATGATAGGTTATCTCCATCAGAACCACCGTATTTGCTTTCAAATGGTATTCCCATCATGCCTATTTCTGCCATTTTCTTTACGTTCTCTATTGGAAATCTCTCTTCTTCATCAATTTCTGCTGCTAGAGGTTTTACTTCCTTTTCTGCAAATTCACGAAACAGTTTTCTCATAAGAGCCTGCTTTTCGCTTAAATCAAAATTCATACCGTTATTCAAAAAATTCACCCCTCAATAAATGTTAAAAAAATAACCTACTTCGTTAAAAAAACTAAAATATTTATCCCCAATTATTATTATAAACCTTAGATTTTTTTAATCAAGGGCAAAAATCCAAAATTGATACTTATTTATCAAATTTCAATAAAAATATAATGTGGAAATATCCACATTATATTCTGATCTGATGATATTGTTTTTTACCTTTTTTAATCATTAGTTTGTTATCAGTGAAATCTGACAATGTTACTAATTTGTCGATTGATTCCACTTTAATGCCATTTAGACTTATTCCACCTTGTTCTATCAATCTTCTTCCTTCACTTTTTGTTTTAATTAATTTTATATCATATAATAAATCAATTAAATTTACTCCATTATCAAATACTGATTTATCCATGATTGTATGTGGTATAGAATCTTCATCTTCTCCATTTGCAAATAACGCTCTAGCAGCTTTTAAAGCAGCATCTGCTTCTTCTTTTCCGTGAACCATTTTAGTCACTTCATAAGCCAAAACTTCCTTTGCTTTGTTTAAGCTTTCTCCACCTTCTTTTGTCAAATTTTCTATCTCATCTTTAGGTAAGAAAGTCAACAAATACAAGAATTTTTTGACATCTCGATCATCAGTGTTTCTCAAGTATTGAAAGAAATCAAAAGGTGAGGTCTTCTCTTTGTCAAGCCAAATAGTACCTTTTTCAGTTTTACCCATTTTGTTCCCTGAAGCTGTAGTTAACAGTTGAAATGTCATTCCATAAACTGTATCATTTTCGAGTTTTCTTACTAATTCATATCCTCCTATTATATTTGACCATTGGTCACTTCCTCCAAGTTGAAGCTTGCAATTGTAATTTCTATAAAGGTGTAAAAAATCATAACTCTGCATTAGCATATATCCAAATTCAAAAAATGTAAGGCCTTTTTCGAGTCTATTTTTGTAGCAATCAAAGGTTAACATTCTATTTACAGAAAAGTGCACGCCGATTTCTCTCATGAAATCTACAAACTTCAGTTCTAATAGCCAATCTGCATTGTTGACCATAATGGCTTTTCCTGGTGAAAAGTCTAGAAATCTTGATAGCTGCTCTTTAAACCTATTAGCATTGTAATCTATTATATCCCTAGTTAACACCTTTCTCATGTCTGACTTGCCAGATGGATCGCCTATCATGGTAGTTCCTCCACCAATTAGAGCTATAGGCTTATGCCCAGCTCTTTGCATATGAGTCATAACCATGATTTGCAAAAAATGACCTAATGTTAGACTATCGGCAGTTGCATCGAACCCTATATAGAAAGTGACAGGTTCTTTGCCAAGTAATTCCTTTAATTCTTCTTCATGTGTTACTTGATCTATATAGCCTCTTTCACTTAGAATATCAAAAACATTTTCCAAATATATCCCTCCTAAAATAAAATAAAAGGCCTTCTCATCTAAAGGACGAGAAGACCCGTGGTACCACCTTAATTTGCTTAAAGCCTCAAACACGTATGGTGTGAAAACCCTAAAACTCCAGATTGTAATTCGAATACTAGATAGCTACTAGTTCTCACCAAACACTAGCTCTCTTAAAGCTTATCATAGATTCTAATAAAGTCCTTCATCGTCTTATTTTCAATTAACACCATACTAATATATAAATATGTCATTGTCAAGTCTAATATCACTCAACTTTTATATCTACTGCATTTTCCCACAAGCCATGTATATTACAATAACTTGTAGCATATAATGTACCTGGTTGTGTAGTACTAAATACTGATATCACACATGGCTCAGTGAATAATTCAGATTCTCCATGTGCATTAAACTCATATGTTCCTAGCTCGATAGGGAATTTAGCTCCTTCTGGTCTGAAATACAGTTTAATCCATGCTATGTGGTGTTCCAATGTGTTTGGATGTGGTATTTCTTCTCCAATTAGGACTTTAACCTCTATTTTTTCTCCCCTCTTAACAACTTCTGGGGCATGGATTACAGGTACGTGCTTTTCGCCTTTGAAATCTCCTGTTTGATAAAAAGCTCCTATGCTCATATTATCCCTCCTAATAAATTTATTCTTTAAAATTTATACCCAAAAAAATTATATTTCAACAAATATAAATGGAATAAAGTAGTTTTTTAAGTATAATATATATATGAGGTGGGATTAATTGAAAAAATTCGATATAATAGCTTCAACTACTTTTGGTTTGGAAGCTTTGACAAAGAGAGAATTACTTGATTTAGGTTATGATGAACTTTTAGTTGAAAACGGTAGAATAACACTTAAAGGTGGATTAGATGATGTAGTAAAGTTAAATTTGTGGTTGAGAACAGCTGAGAGAATATCTATAAAAGTAGGAGAATTTAAAGTTTTAAGTTTTACCGAACTATTTGACAAAACAAAAGAGCTTCCATGGGAAGAATGGATAGATATAGATGGCAATTTTATGGTTTCTGGAAAGAGTTTGAATTCAAAACTATACAGCGTTTCTGATTGTCAGAGCATAGTAGAAAAAGCTATAGTTGAAAGATTAAAAGAAAATTATGATGTGGAGTGGTTTTCTAAGTCTGGAGCAAGATTTAAAGTAGAAGTATCTATTAACAAAGACATAGCAACACTTACTCTAGACACATCAGGTGAAGGGCTTCACAAGAGAGGGTATAGAAATAGAGCAAATTTAGCACCTATAAAAGAAACCCTTGCTGCAAGTTTAGTTATGCTGAGCTATTGGAATAATGAAAGGCTTTTATACGATCCATTTTGTGGTTCTGGTACAATACTCATAGAGGCTTTACTAATCGGCAAGAATATAGCACCGGGCTTAGACAGAAAATTTGATTTTGAAGCATGGGAAATTTTTTCAAAAGGAATTGTTAAAGCAGAAAGGGTAAAGGCAAGAAATTTAATAAATCATGATGCAAAACTCAGAATAATGGGAAGCGACATTGATAAAAAATCAATACTAATTGCGAGAGATAATCTCGCAAATTTAGGACTTGAAGAAGAGATAACATTTTTCGTAAAAGACATGAGAGATGTCGATATAAAAAATGAATATGGAGTTTTAATAACAAATCCTCCATATGGGGTGAGGATGGGAAATGATGATGAAGTCAGACAACTATATGTAGACTTTGGCAATAAATTTAGAGAACTAGACAAATGGTCAATATATGTGATTACGAATGACGAAGATTTTGAACGTTATTTTGGTAAAAGAGCAGATCGTAAGAGAAAGTTATACAATGGAAGGATAAAGGTTGATTATTATCAATTCTATGGTCCAAAACCAACAAAGGAAAGGTGATAATATGGGAATTTACACTAAAACAGGAGACAAAGGTACAACTTCTTTGTTTGATAACACAAGAGTTTATAAAGATGACATAAGAGTTGAGAGCTATGGTACTGTTGATGAACTGGGTAGCTTTATAGGGTTGGCAAAGAACTATATCGAAGATGAAGACATAAAGGATATTTTGTTTAAGATTCAAAACAAACTTTTTGTTGTAGCTTCTAATTTAGCTACTATTGATCAAGAAAAAATCAAATATAGAATAAAAGAAGAGGATATAGCTTTTCTTGAGAAAGTAATAGATGAATACATGCAAAGGATAAACAATCCAACGGGGTTTATCATTCCAGGGTCAAATAAAAAATCTGCTCATCTACACGTAGCTAGAACTATTTGTAGAAAAGCTGAAAGAAGGATTATTTCTTTATCGAAACAGGATTATGTTGATGAGAAACTAATAAAATATGTTAATAGATTATCAGATTGTATTTACGCTTTAGCTAGATACTTGGAAGACGAACAACAAGAAGTGAATTATGAGGGATAGTTTCTAGACCGTGGGGTGATTTTGTGTTTGATAACGATAATAAATTAAGTGATAAATTAACAATGTTCCAACATGGTATACTCAATTATCAAGTTTTGGATGGCATGGCTGATTGGGTAAGAGTTGTATCGAAAGATGGTATAGTGATTTATGCAAATAAAGCTATGAAAAGAGATCTTGGGGAGAACATAATTGGCTCTCATTGTTATAAGATATTGAATAAAGATGATAGATGCATACATTGTATCACTTTAAAAAGTATATTTTCTGGTGAAACTTTTCAAAAAGAGGAGATAGTAAATGGAAGATACTATTCTGTTAAGAGTTCCCCAGTGCGAAATACAGATGGAGATATTGTAGCTGCAGTTGAAGTGTTTAGAGATGTTACACGTGAAAGAAAACTAGAATTAGAATTATTAGAGCGAAATAAGCTCATAAGTGAAGATTTAAAATTTGCAAAGAAAGTTCAAGAAAAGATTCTTCCTAGGCAAGGGATGTTTGAAAATTTGAATATTGAATATATATATAAAGCATCAGAGATGCTAAGTGGAGATATGTTTGATGTATTTCATATAGATGATGAAAATATAGGAATATATATAAGCGATGTAGCAGGGCATGGAATTGCAGCTTCGATGCTTACTATGTTTATAAAACAGATGATGAGAGACATAAAAGATGAGATAAAAACGCCATCATTAGCTCTATTAGAACTTCACAAGAGATTTTTGGCATTTGGATTGGAAGCTGATAAGTACTTTACGATTTTTTATGGAGTTTACAATAGAACCAAAAATACTTTTTCATATTCAAATGCAGGGCATAATTGCTATCCTATAAAATTTAATGACAAAGATGTCAATCCATTAAAAATAAAAGGTTACCCAATCACAGTTTTATTTGATCAGATGAATTATGAAGAAAAAATAGTGAAATTAAATTATGGAGATAAAATACTTTTATACACCGATGGAATAACCGAAGCTATGGATTACAATGGGAAGCAATTTGGTATTGAAGGTGTACTTGAGACAGTGAGAAATCACCCTAACAATTTATTACAAGAAATAGAGGAGAAATTCATTGTCCACAGTTGGGGAGAACAAAAAGATGACTATGCCTTAGTATTGGTGGAAGTCACTAAATAAAGGAGGAGAAATATGGGAATTAGATTTAATCATTCAAATTCATTTATCGAAGAACATGAATATAAATATATAGAAAATCAAGTAAAAATGGCGCATACAATGCTGCACGATAGAACTGCTCAAGGGAGTGAGTTTACTGGATGGCTTGACCTATCTTTGCATTTTGATCAGGACGAATATCAGAGGCTATTAATTAAAGCTGAAGAAATAAGAAACAATGCCGACTACTTAATAGTAATAGGCATAGGTGGATCCTATCTCGGAGCTCGTGCAGTTATAGAAGCTTTAAATCACAGCTTTTATAATTTGATTGAAGATGATAAAAGAAATGCTCCAAGGATATTATTTGCAGGCAACAATCTATCCGGGAAGTATTTATCTGACTTATTTGAAATCATAAAAGACAAAGAAGTTTATGTTAATGTCATTTCCAAGTCAGGGACTACAACCGAACCGGCAATAGCATTTAGATTTTTCAAAAAATTCATGGAAGATAAGTATGGCAAAGAAGGGGCAAGAAAGCGTATTATCGCGACTACTGACAAAAGCCGAGGTTCATTAAAAGAACTAGCAAATATAAATGGATATGAAACCTTTGTCATTCCTGACGATATCGGGGGAAGATACTCAGTATTGACTCCAGTAGGATTACTGCCAATAGCAGTTTCAAATATAAACACTGATGAAATATTAAAAGGAGCTTTTGAAGCTGAAGAGCTTTACACAAATGAAAATTTATTTGATAATGAATGCTATATGTACGCAGCATCGAGACAGATT
>DAONLG010000037.1:0-1917 GCA_035406565.1 Soehngenia sp. | reverse complement strand
AGAAAAGGTAAAGATATTGAAATATTGACTAATTATGAACCATCTTTGTCTTTTATCTCAGAATGGTGGAAGCAACTTTATGGAGAGTCAGAAGGTAAAGACAAAAAGGGAATATACCCCGCAAGTGTAAACTTTACTACTGATTTACATTCTATGGGTCAATGGATTCAAGATGGTAAGAGAAATATCTTTGAAACTAATTTAATAATCAAAGAATTAGGCAAAGACTTGACTATAGAGAATGACGAAGTGGATTTGGACAAATTGAATTATCTTTCAGGAAAGACTGTCAGCTATGTAAATGAAAAAGCATTCAAAGGGACACTAGAAGCACATAAAGAAGGTGGCGTACCAAATCTAGTAATTGAATTTGATAAACTTGATGAATACAATATAGGAAATCTCATATACTTCTTTGAAAAAGCTTGTGCAATCTCAGGCTATATTCAAGGTATAAATCCTTTTGACCAGCCAGGAGTTGAGATGTATAAAAAGAACATGTTTAAATTATTGGGGAAACCAGAATAATTTATTGAAATAGGTTGAAAATTAACAATGATTGTTATATTATAAACAAAGAGGAGGGATAGCTTGAACTATAAAAATATCATTTTAAAAAAAGATGGGGCTATTGGCATTCTATCTATCAATAGGCAAAATGCTCTAAATGCTTTAAACACAGAGGTTTTATCAGAAATCTCTAAAGCAGTAGATGAACTAATCCACGATGAAGAAGTGAATGTTTTCATTGTGACAGGAGAAGGCAGAGCTTTTGTTGCAGGTGCTGATATTTTAGAAATGAAAGACTTAAACTCGGCACAAGCAAGAAAGTTTGCACAAGCTGGTCTTGAGGTATTTAGAAAGATTGAGCTTTGTGAAAAACCTTCAATCGCTGCTGTAAATGGATATGCATTAGGCGGAGGATTAGAGTTAGCCATGTCGTGTGACATACGAATTGCTTCAAACCATGCAAAGTTTGGGCAACCAGAAGTTGGGTTAGGCATTACACCTGGCTTTGGGGGAACAAACAGACTTCAAAGGTTAGTTGGAATGGCAAAAGCTAAAGAGTTAATTTTTACAACCGATGTGATAGGAGCGGAAGAAGCTTATCGCATTGGATTGGTAAATAAAGTGGTAGAAGCAGAAAACCTCATGGATGAAGCAATGAATATGGCTAATAAAATAGCGCAAAAAGCACAACCAGCAGTTAGGTATTCAAAGGTTGCAATAAACAGAAGCGCTGAAGTGGACATTGAAACTGGTATGGAGATTGAGAAAAACCTATTTGGGCTTTGCTTTGCTACAGAAGATCAAAAAGAAGGCATGAGAGCATTTGTAGAAAAAAGAAACCCTCAATTTAAGGGTAAATAATGGAGGCGTAAAATGAAAAAAGTAGGAGTATTAGGTAGAGGAACTATGGCTTTAGGAATTGTGCAAGTATTTGCACAAAAAGGATACGAAGTTATCGTGTGGGTTAGATCTATTGATGAAAATAACAGAAGGGCTAGTATTGCACCAGTAGAAAAAGCTTTTGATAAATTAGTATCGAAAGAAAAGATGTCTAAAGAGGACATGGAGAAAGCTCTATCATTGATATCCATTACCACATCATATGATGATTTAAAAGACTGTGATTTGATTATTGAAGCTATTTCTGAAGACATGGACATTAAAAAAGAAACATTTAAGAAAATAGATGAAGTTTGCAAAAAAGAAGCTATCCTTGCGACAAATACATCTTCATTGTCAATTACAGAAATAGCTAATGCTACAAACAGACCTGATAAAGTCATAGGTATGCACTTTTTCAATCCTGTCCCTGTCATGAAATTAATCGAGGTAATAAAAGGCATTGCTACTTCTGAAGAAACTAAGAAATCTATTTTTGAACTGGCGATTGAACTTGACAAAGTAGCA
>DAONLG010000036.1:0-14545 GCA_035406565.1 Soehngenia sp. | reverse complement strand
ATATTCTCCTTAATAGTAGAAAGACTAGTATCATAAAGATCTTCTCTTTTTATAAAGCCACAAGCAAATGACAATCTAATCATCATCTCAATATCATATGCTCTATTTATAGAATTTGCAACACCTGCCATGAAATATCCTGTATTAATATCTTCTTTTGTTGATAGCTTTCCTTCTATTTCAAAAACCCTTTCCCTATTAACTACAAAATAATTGTCATTTTTAATCACAACAACAGCTCCGCTGACATTTTGCTCCAATAAATAATTAGCAGCTTTTATTATTTCTGTATTTGATAAAAGTCTAATATTGAGAATTTCTTCTAAAGTCTCAACATCAACTAAGCATGTATCTAGTGATAGGCCAAATGTATATTTATAATTTATCTGATCTAGCCGAATCAGTAATTTAACATTATTTTTTGATGCATTATTTAATATAATTCTCAAAGCCTCATCCTCGATTACATTGATATTGTCATATGATATGAAAACAATATTGTAATCTAAAATCACATCAGATATTGACTTGAAAAATTTATTAATCTCCTCACTGACAATTCTGATATCATCATCTTTTATCAATTCCATCCTATCTGGGTATTCTATTATTAAATTTTCTCTAATATTATCTTTAATTTCAACTGCTATACTATATATGCCATCTCTATTTAATATGCTTTGATAAAGCTTGCTTGAGTTATTCTGCCCAATAAAAGACAGCAAATTACAATCTTGACCCAATATCTTAGACATATAACAAAAATCAATTCCAACTCCTGATGCATTTTCAGTTTTCTTAGTAACAATGTATTCGTTCATACCAGTTTTTTCTAACTTTATATGTTTTTGAAGTACAGGAACACATTCTATCGACAATATCATTCAATCACCCCATGCTATTATTACCCATAATTATACTACAACAGGCATTCTTTGATTGAAAGAACTTCATTTAAATAATATAATTAGCTTAGAGGTGAATAATAATTGAAAGATTATAGTATATTTGATGTCATAGGACCTATAATGGTTGGACCATCAAGTTCACATACAGCAGGGGCAGTAAAACTTGGAAAAACAGCTATGGAACTTGCTTACAAAAATTTTTATAAAGTTACATTTTATCTACATGGTTCTTTCGCAAAAACTTACAAAGGTCATGGAACTGATAAAGCTTTAGTTGCTGGGATTTTAGGATTTGAGCCTTCTGATGATAGAGTTAAATATTCTTTAGATATTGCAAAATCAAATAACTTAATAATTGAATTTCAAGAGGCTGAATTTGAATATGCACACCCAAATACTGCAAAAATTGAATTTCACTACTTAAATAATCCAGCGTTTTTTGTGGTTGGGTCTTCAATTGGAGGGGGGAATATTGTCATAACAAATATTAATGGAGATGATGTTGAATTTACTGGACAATACCCCACAATATTGTTGAAATATATAGATAAAAAAGGAATGATCAGTCAAATAAGCACCATACTTGCAAACAATGAAATTAATATTGCAAGTATGAAAGTTACAAGATCAAACAATCTAGCGACATTCGTTTGTGAAACAGATAATATTATAACAGATAAAGCCAAAGAAGAAATATTAAAGATTAGCGATATTGATATTGCCAGGTTTATCAATCCAGTTAGGAGTTGAACAAATGTATAATAAAGCAAGTGATGTAATTAGACTTTGTGAAAAAGAAAATAAGAAAATTTCTGAAATTGCCATACTAAAAGAAGTGAAAATGAGGAATCTCACTGAAGAAAATGTCATAAATGAAATGAAAAATGTGCTAGAAGTAATGAAAAAATCTGCTACGATGGGTTTAGAAACACCTATAATATCACAATCAAAGATCACAGGAGGAAATGCTCTAAAAATAAACAATTATCTAAAAAGCAACAAGTCTTTAAGTGGAGATTTTATTAATAGAGCAATGGCAATGGCAGTTTCTACCTCTGAAGTGAATGCTTCAATGGGTGTAATATGTGCATCTCCTACAGCAGGTGCCTCTGGAATACTGCCATCAAGTATATTAAATGCTAAAGAAAAATTGGGTTCAAGCGATGAAGATATCATTTTTGCTCTTTTTACAGCAGCAGTTATCGGAGAATTGGCTACAAAGAATGCAACTGTATCAGGTGCTGAGGGTGGTTGCCAAGCAGAATGTGGTGTTGCTGCTTCAATGGCTGCAGCTGCAATTGTTGAAATGGCTGGCGGTAGTCCAATAGATTCATTTAATGCTGCTAGCTTTGCACTTATAAACGTCATGGGTTTAATTTGTGATCCTGTTGCAGGTTTGGTTGAATATCCATGTTTTCTGAGAAATGCATCTGGCGTAGTAAATGCATTTGTTTCTGCTGATTTAGCACTAGCGGGAGTTCAAAGCTTAATACCTTTTGACGAAGTATTAGAAGCTATGTATAAAGTAGGTAAGTCTTTACCTGAGACATTAAGAGAAACTGCACTAGGAGGTATTGCCATAACGCCTGCAGCAAAAGAAATTGCAAGGAGATTTTATGATGGAACTACCAAATGATCTAAATTTAATCTATCCAGACAATCTAGTACAAGAACTTATAGAGTTAAAAAACAATAATGAGTTTAATATTGATGTATTCTTAAATAAAATCATCCCTTATCTTAAAAGATTAAAGGATAGCTCCAAAAAAGATTGGGCAATTGAATTATTTGATTATGCTATATTTAAGTCATATCCTCACAAAATATCTAAATTCATAGATTTCGAGATGACGTATATTTATGAAATGACATTAAGCCTTTTATCGTACGTTAATGGCGATGAGTTCCTAAATTATGATTTTGAAAAATCTAGTGAATATTATAAATTCAAAAAAGCTTTTTTGTCTTCATATATATTTGAAATAATGCAATTAGACATGTTTTTGTATGGAAGAAACACTTTAGAGCATGTGATTGGTGTAAAAAATGTTGCAATGCACATAAGTTCACAGCTTAAAGAATTAGGTCTACCCATAGATCTAAACGTTGTTTTAGCTTCTGCCTTAGGGCATGATATTGGAAAATACGGAGTGAGTGAATATGAGCAAGAAAGGGTGCCTTACCTTCATTATTACTACACTCAATATTGGTTTGATAAAAATGGTATGGAAAAAATAGGCCATATTGCTTCAAATCACTCAACATGGGATTTAGAATTAGAGACTCTACCTTTGGAATCTCTGATATTGATCTACTCTGATTTCAGAGTAAAAAATGTCAAAGAGAACGATGAATTGAAAATGAAAATATTGACATTGGACGATTCATTTGAAGTAGTTCTCAATAAATTAGATGATTTAACCGACGAAAAGAAAAAAAGGTACGAAAAAGTATTTGCGAAACTAAAAGATTTCGAAGACTATCTTAAATTCATGGCTGTTGACATCACTTTGACCGGAAAATTAGGCCAAAAAAAAGAGCAGTATACTTGTCTTTTGGATGGTAATAAGATATCTACCTCGTACAAATATAAATCGATAGAAAATAACATTCATTTAATGTCAAACCTCATAAATGAAGAGAAATTTCTTGAAATACTGGAAATGGCTCGTGGTGAAGAAGATTGGAGGCATCTTAGAATATATCTTCAAATTTTAAGAGAATATTCTACTTATCTTACTCAAAGACAGAAAGAAATATCATTGCGGCTTTTAAAAGACTTACTATTGCATAAAGAAGAAGATATAAGAAAAGAATCCTCAGAAATAATTGGTAAAATAGTTGCAAATTATGATGAAGAATACAGAAAAGAGTTGCCAAAGGACATAGCTATTGAAATAGGGTATAAAAAAAGCGATCAAATTTTTAGTGCTTTATTAGATGATTTGTTATTCCCAGATTATAAAATATCTGAATCTCAGAACGAATGGCTTTATAATCTAAAAACTATTGTAAAATCTATTTTCCTAGAATGTAAAGAGAATTATTATCCAATCTATTTTGATTCTTTAAGTAGATTCTATTTGTCTAGCCAAAATCTCCCTGTTCTTTCTCAATTTTATTTAACTCAGACAATTAGCTATATCCCAATAAATTCCTTAGACCAAAATAGATATGATATATTCATAAAATATCTATATGGCAATTTAAATTCCCCCTATGAAACTATACGAATAAGTACTCTTGATAAATGTATAGAAATAATTGATGTTGTTTTTAACGATACTTACAAGGGATTTCTAAGCCAGTATTTAATGAATAATTCTACCAAATCAAATTCCTATGCTGAAAATTATTTGAAATTCATTTTATCTGAAAAGTTGAATTTATCAGCTGAACTAAAACTATCATTGAAAAATAATTTTGTAACTGATGCCACTGATATATCTGAGATTTTTTTGGAAAATTTGAAAACTGCAACTGGATGGATTTATAAGAAAATAAATATAGATATTTTGTATGATCAAGTCAAAAAAAATCCGGTTGAAACTGGTATGCACACTGCGATTCATTTTTGTAATCTATTAAAAGTCAGTGCGATAGAAAAGGTTAGAAATTATAGTGGTCATACTCTTTTGTCAATCTTTCCAATGCTTTCTTTAGAACAAAGAAATGATGTGACTATTGAATTATTAAGAGCATTGGAAATGGATAATTACCAATTCACTAAATTTATTCCAAGTTATCTAGGTAAGCTATTTTTGTTCTTACCACCTAAAGAACTAGACGAAATAATTGATGATTTAGAAGATAAGATCAAAACTTCCGAACCACAAACTTGCATATTATTATTTAAAACTATCGGCATTGCAATAGAGAACTATCATAACTATAGAAATTTATTTTTTGAAGATATCGAAATCAATAGCAGAAGACTATATCGGCTGTTTAGTTTATTGCTCATTCCTTTGTCTTCGTATAAAGACGAACTAAAAACAGAATCATTGACAGTCATATCTAATCATATATTCAGCTCTAAAAATATGCCGCTTAAAGAAAAAAGATTGTTATTCATTAAATACTCTAAAAAGTTACTGACACTAATGGAGGATAAAATAGAAAATAATTATGTTTTTTACAGCAACGCTGCCTCTTTTAATAAAATTTATAAATATATTTTAGAATGTGAATATGAAAAATTAGATTTGTCAATTGAATCTTTTGAGAAAATTGCATTTTTCCCTGGTGCATTTGATCCCTTTAGTTTAAGCCACAGACAAATTGCCAAGGAAATACGAAAACTAGGCTTTGAAGTATTCCTCGCTGTTGATGAATTTTCTTGGTCTAAGAGAACAGAAGCTCATCAATATAGAAGAAATATTATTAACATGACAGTATCTAAAGAAGATGGTATTTACCTTTTTCCTCCGGATATTCCAATAAATATAAGCAATGAAAGCGATCTAAAATTGTTAAGGGAAGTTTTCGCCGATAAAGAAGTGTATTTAGCCGTTGGAACAGATGTAATACTCAATGCTTCAGCATATAAAATAAATAAGGAAATACTTAATTTTTCTCACCTAGTTTTTGATCGCAGAACTTCAGCATTGCCTAATTTTGAAGAAGCTGAATTAGCAGATGCCATAAAAAAAATAAAAGGTAAAGTAATTGAATTGTCGCTTCCAACTCAATATGAAGATATTAGTTCAACAAAAATCAGGGAATATATAGACCAAAATCGAGATATATCAAAGCTTATTGATCCAATAGCAGCAGAATATATAAGAAATTTCAAATTGTATAAAAGAGAACCTTTATATAAGTCGTTGATAGAAACCAAAAAAATTAATGTGAGCATCTATAGAGATTTAAATGATGAGCTTGTAGAGTATCTTATTAAGAGCTTTGGATCATATGTAAATAAAGAAAATCTTCTAAAAATTAGAGATAAACTCAGTTATAGAATTGTAGTTTTGAAAGAATCAAACACCTCTTTGCCGCTAGCGTTTTCTATATTCTACTGGGTAAGGCATTCAAGACTATTCGAGGAATTTAAAGATCAAAATATAACCGAATATATAAGAGAAAATTCAAATGGAAGAACTGCCGTAATTTCATGTCTTTTTTCAAAAGAACTTAATGAAATTTACTTAGATATGGTTTTAAACGAATCCTTATCAATAGCTATTAACAGAGATTACAATAATTGCATTTATTATAATAGCATAATAAATGGTAATAATGATATAGCTCAAAAGTATATTGAACTTCAAGGATTTGTAAAAACCGATTTTAAGATTGATGATAATCCTATATATTTTGTAGATATGAACAATCCTATCAGCCTTAATTTAGACTTAGAAAATATGCTAAAATCTCCATATAACACTGAATCCAGGATTCTAAATACAATTAACTTAACGAGAAACAGACTAAAAAAAGCGATATCAAATTTATATCCAGGCAACTTGGTAATAGCATTTTCTAAAGATATGATATATTCAAAGCTCATTCAAAAAATTTGTGATGAAAATAGAGTTTCAATAGTTGATGCTAATAAAACTAAGCTCGGGGAAAAAATGTGTGTACCTTTTGGAATTATATTAAATAAGACGCTTTTGCCAAATACTGTAACTAAAACTCTTCACACTGAAAAACAATTTTCAAAAGATGTAGAAAACTTTACAATAAGAAATTTTCCTAACTATTTGCCTCTTAAAGAACAGTGTAAAGTTATTAAGTCTTTCAATAGACCTGTGATTTTAGTAGATGACATATTACACAATGGATATAGAGTTCAAATAGTTGTGCCAAATCTTTTGAATCAGGAGGTAAAAATATCTAAATTATTAGTTGGTATTCTCTCAGGTAGAGGAAAAGAAACTGCTGAATTAATGAATCTTGATGTAGATAGTGCATATTTCATACCAAATCTAAAACTATGGTTGAATGAAAGTGCTCAATACCCATTCCTAGGTGGAGATATGATTGAAGGAGAACAATCCAATACTAATTTGCTCACTAGCATCAATCTGTTGCTGCCTTATGTTTATCCTAAATATATAAAAGATTCATCAACTCAAAGGATATACGAACTCTCAAAAATATGTTTGGAAAATGCCTTGTTAATATTTAGTGAAATTGAAAAAGTATATCAAGAAATAAATGAAAAAAATCTTAACATCAATACATTAGGTGAAGTCTTATTTGTGCCAAGAATTCCAGATATTGACCAAAATCATTATGCTAAGAATTTTATGAAACCTTCAGATTTTATAAAAAAAGATCTTGATTATCTCAAGAGGCTTGAATCACCAGATAAATAAAAGGAGGATGTAAATGTATTACTATAAATTTAATGGTTGTAAACTATTTTCAATGGATGAGTATGAAGGACTAGAGCAAGAAGAAGAAAACACTTTTTATAGCTCTATTAATGAAACAATCTATTTTCTAAATAAAAATAATCCTATGCATTCAAAAAGAGCTTTTTGCATAACTGATGTATCCCAATTGTTTTCAAAAGATGAATCAGTGAATATCCTGTATAAAAATGATAGCACTGATTATTCCATTGATCCAATTATTAAAAGACTAATAGCAGACAGAAAAATTAAATCAATAAATACAAACTATCCGACATGGAAAGATGAATTGATAAAACTTCCTAATAAATGGAGAATCAATGTCATGGCATTAGGAGATGTAGGGAGTACATTGTTAGTTGGGTTGGTATTGCTAGGAAAAGATATCGAAATTGGAATATATGATAGAAATGAAAGCAAATTAATGAGATGGGAACGAGAATTAAAGCAAATAAGAATTCCTTTTAATGTAGACTGTTTCCCCAAGATTAGAATTCTCAATGAAGATGAGCTATTTGAATGTGATATGTTTGTATTTTGCGCTTCAAAAGGAATTCCTAAAGTAGGTGAACAATTAAGTGATTACAGAATGGTGCAATTCGAAGAAAATAGTAAAATAATAAGTCAATACGCAAAAATCGCGAGGAATTCTAAATTTAAAGGAATATTTGCAGTTATAAGCGATCCGGTTGAATTATTATGCAAAGTGGCATTTTTAGCAAGTAATGAAAATGATAATGGCATATATGATTTTAATGGTCTGGCATCTAATCAAATTATTGGTTATGGATTAGGTGTCATGAATGCACGAGCTGTTTATTATGCAGAGAAAGACCCAGCACTTATACATTATAAAGAAGAAGGAAGAGTTTTTGGCCCTCACGGTAGTGGGTTAGTTGTTGCTGACAGCATCATAAATTATGATGATGTTAAATCTATGTTTTTAACGCAAAAGTGTGTTAATGCAAATGTAGAGGTTAGAAAATTAGGCTATAAACCCTATGTAGCTCCTAGCTTATCCTCTGGAGCATTGTCAATACTAGCAACTATAAATGGTGACTTTTTCTATGGATCAACTTTGATGGAAGATGCCTTCTTTGGAAGTAAGATTAGGCTAACTAATTCAGGTATAGAAATTGAGCAGAACGATTTAGACATAAAACTAAGGGAAAGAATAAAAGCATCTTTTGATGAACTAAGGAGTATTATATGAAAGAAGATATACTAATTATACCATCTGAACCGAGTAAAATGCTATTGAAAATGATAGAATCAGCAGTTGAAGATAACAATATACTTAAAATTAGTGAATTAACTGTTGATGAGGATTTAAAAAATAAAAATATACTATTAGCAATAGAATTAAATTCCATTGGCACAAATAATAATCTAAATTTAATGCTAGAAAAATTAACTCAAAGAGGTTTAAATTCTTTAATAGATTCTAAAGCTAGCATTCTCATCCATAGTAATTACAATAATTTTACAAAGACATATGCTCAACAAGTAATCTACTTGATGAATAGATTAGGGTGCCGTTTCCCGGGAAGACCAATAGTTGAAGCTAATGAAAACTTAGATAATTTCATTGCGATGCAGAAAATTTACAATCTCCCTCTAGAAGAAATACTTCTCATGAAATCTCAAGAACTTGGGAGAAAGCTATTTTCTGAACAACAATTTTATCGAAATAAAAATATTGTTGCAATTCATTCTTCAAATAAAGAGACTTCTAACACTCTTATGCTTTGGGATATGGTCAAAAATAATTTAAAAGACCTGTATGTAAAGGATATAAACTTAGGAAATGGAAAAATAACAGATTGTAGAGGTTGTGGCTATAAGACGTGTAAATATTTTGGTAAACAATCTAAATGTTACTATGGCGGAATAATAGTAGAAGAGGTATATCCATCAATACTAGATTCTTCTACTATCGTATTCTTGTGCCCAAACTACAATGATATGCTAACTGCAAATATAGTCGCCACAATAAATAGGCTAACTGCCTTGTTTAGAAAAACAAAATTCTATGATAAAAGAATTTTCGGAGTAATTGTTTCGGGTTATTCTGGTTCTGATGCTCTTTCTAAACAATTAATCAGCAGTTTGAATATAAATAAGACCTTTGAATTGCCACCGTATTTCTCATTAGAAATGACAGCCAATGATCCAGGCTACATCAATAAAATTCCAAATGTGCAAACCATTGCTAAAAATTTTGCAGACATTATTAAAAAAGATTTGTATTTATCTTAATGCAATGTATTTCCAGTTGTTCGTCTTAAACCGCAAAGTGATTACTAACCATCTAGTAAATTGATCTATGAACACAGCAATCCATGCTCCTATTAGCCCAATTTTTAATACCAACACAAGGTAATAAGCGATTATAATTCTAACTCCCAAGACCCCAATAAAAGTGGCTATCAGTGTCCAAACAGTATCACCGGCTCCTCTTAGTCCGCCTGAAAGAATTAATTGTGAGCATTGAAATGGCATAGTAAAAGCCATTAGCTTTAATATTTTAGCAGCTTCTTTTAATACGTCAGGATCATCCGAATACAGCATTGCTACGTATTTGCCAAAAAAGAAGAATAATATCATCATAAATATCGAGATCACAACTCCAATTTTTTGGCTCTCTCTTATGTAGCCTTCAGCTTCATCTTGATCCCCAGAACCTAAACTTCTCCCAGTTAGTGTTGAAGCAGCTATCCCAAAAGCTTGTCCCGGTGTAAAAGACAGATTTAAAATATTTAAGCATATTTGATGAGTGGCATAAGCTACAGTTCCCAATGAAGCAACTATCTTAACAAACATCAGAACTCCAAGTCTAAATGCAATCTGTTCTAAAGATGCAGGAAGCCCTATTTTTATTAAATTATATATCACATCCTTATCAAAGTGAAACTTATCTTTAATGTTTAGCTTTACGACACTATGGCTTTTTCTCAAATGAGTTATTACAAGAATCAAAGCAACGAATTGAGAAAAAGTAGTTGATATACCCGCTCCAGTAATTCCTAAAGGCTTAATTCCCAATAAACCATATATCAAAATTGCATTTCCCAGAACGTTTAATAAATTTACTCTTATATTTATTTTCATTGGAGTTTTAGTATCTCCAGCGCCTCTCAATGCTGCAAATATTGAAAAATTAAAACTTTGAAAAGCAAATCCTAAAGTGACTATTCTAAAATAATCTTTTCCTATCGCAATAGCATCTGATTTTGCCCCAAAAAAATGCATTAATTGTTCAGGAAATCCTAATCCGAGAACTAATATGGGAACAACTAATAAAATCTGAGTTAAAATTATGATATGTTTTACAACAGATTCGATCTTATCCTCTCTCTTAGCTCCAATGTACCTTGCAACCATTGCTGTAGCACCTACATTTAAAGCCTGAACTAGTGAGAGCCCTATGAAAATCAATTGGTTTGTGATTCCTACTGCTGCAATTGAAGCTGTTGATATTTCATGACTTCCAAAATGGCCAAGCATCATCATGTCGACCATTCCAAATAAAGTACCTAATAATAATTCGACAAAAACAGGTGTTGCAATTTTTAAAATTTCGTTTCTCTTATTCTCTTTTACAATACTTTCACTCAAATTACTTCGCCTCGCTTAATATGTAATTAGACACACTAAATATTATAACACTTAATAATTCAAAAAACAACAATGGAGAGCATCGTTGCTCCCCATATATTATGATGATATTTAATTTACGGATTCAATTCTGTGTAGAACTACCTTTTCAATCAATTCTATTTTGTCAGCTGCTTTTTCTTTAGTGTCAGCTACTGTGTAGATGTATATTTTTATTTTTGGTTCAGTACCCGATGGTCTAATCGCATACCACGATCCATCATCTAAGAAAAATCTCAATACATTTGATTTACCTGCATCTGTTTCATCCCTTAAATAATCTATAGTGTCTTTGAGCATCATTTCTCCTATTGACATAATAGGCTGATGTCTTATATCGTCCATCATTCTCTTAATTCTATATTGCCCTTCAATACCCTCTAAAACAATCGAAATTTGTTTTTCAGTGTAATAACCATATTCACTATACATATTTTCTAGAACATCTAATAAGGACATACCCTTATTTTTATAATATCCCGCCATCTCTGCTATTACCATTGAAGAGACAATAGCATCTTTATCTCTAACTAAATCTTGATAAACATAGCCAATACTTTCCTCATATCCAAATAAAAATTTGTATTCTCCAGTAACATCCCACTCATTAGCCTTAGCACATATATTTTTAAATCCTGTTAATGTTTCAAATGTTTCCACTCCATATTTTTTTGCAACTACTTTTCCTAAATCACCAGTAACTATACTTTTTACGATTGCTGCATTTGAGGGCAAGTCATTTTTAGCATGTCTTTGAGTTACGATATAGTTTACTAGCAAAGCACCTGTTTGATTGCCATTTAAGTAAGTATAATCACCTTTATCATTCATAACAGCCACTGCAACTCTATCAGAATCTGGATCTGTAGCTAAAAGTAAATCTGCTTTTTCTTTAAGTCCTAGTTCTCTTGCATATTTGAATGCTTTGGTATCCTCTGGATTTGGATATCCCACTGTAGCAAATGTGGGGTCTGGATTTTCTTGTTCTGGGACAACAATGATATTGTTAAATCCTCTCTCCTTTAAAACTCTTCTTACAGGCTTGTTTCCAGTTCCGTTTAATGGCGTATAGACAATTTTTATATCCTTGTCGACATTATCATCGTTTATTGCCATATTCAATATTTCTCTAGTATATTGGTCATCGATTTCTTCGCCTAATATTTGGATTAATCCTTTTTCTTTTGCTTCATCAAAATTCATCATTTTGACATTTTTATAATGTCCTATTTTCGAAATTTCAGATAATATTTCATCTGCTATTTCATCTAATATTTGAGAACCCTCTTCCCAATATACTTTATAGCCGTTATAATCCTTAGGATTATGGCTTGCAGTTATTACAATCCCAGAAATTGTACCTAGTTTTCTAATTGTATAAGATAACATAGGTGTCGGTCTTATGTCATCAAATAAATATACTTTTATTCCATTCGCAGCTAGAACTCTAGCGGCAATTTCAGCAAATTTATCTGAATACATTCGCACATCATATGCGATTGCAACTCCTCTTTTTTTTGCTTCTTCGCCTCTCTTTAATATCGTGCTAGCTAAACCCTGAGTAGCCAATGACACTGTATACACATTCATTCTATTAGTACCAGCGCCAATTTTCCCTCTTAAGCCAGCTGTTCCAAACTCTAAATCTTTAAAAAACCTATCTTCAATTTCTTTTTCATCAGTTAAATTTTTTAATTCTGACTTTGTTTGTTCATCAAAATAAGGATCTTCTATCCACATTTTATACTTCTCCATGTAGTCCATACTCTTCCCTCCATTAATAGTTGTCTTTTGTTTCAAAAAAACTATAGCAAAGATAATCGAATTAGTCTATATGTTTTTTATACAATTTTGTATACCTTATTGCATTGTCTTTCACTAAAGTAATTTCTTCTTCTGTAACCATCCTAACTACTTTGCCTGGGATTCCGATTACCATTGAATTATCTGGTATTATCTTCCCTTCAGTGACTACCGTTCCTGCACCGATTATACAATTATTGCCTATCACAGCTCTATTGAGTATGATTGCTCCCATGCCTATTAGTGTGTTATTCCCAATAGTACAGCCATGAATTATCGCATTATGCCCTATTACGCAGTAATCACCTATTTTAGTAGGAATATTTGTTTCAGTATGAACTACGGCATTGTCTTGAATATTTGTGTATTTCCCAATTTCAATATTTTCTATGTCTCCTCTTACAACTGCACCATACCATATACTGCTATTTTCGCCTATTATTACATCTCCTATAACATCAGCACTGTCTGCAACAAATGCTGTATTGTGAATCTTTACCTTTTGCTCTTTTAAGTCTTTAATCATTCTAACCTCCACTTTATTCCATGTTTTTTGCTTTTTCAAGCCTGTCTAACTCTATCCCCCAATCCTCATAACCTTCTACGAGAATTTTGTAATAATTATCTGGGGGTGCTTGTAAACTTTTTTCCACCATTGTATAAGCTAATGCCTCATATTTATTGCCAAACTCGTCCTCAAGTTCTACTACTATTCTATCATATAGATCTGGATAGCCTTCTAAAATGTCTAACTTCTCTAACTCTTGTTTTGAAATTAGGTATAATCCGCCAACTACCTCTTCTCCCTCAAAAGGAATTATGTCTGCTAATTCATTAAATGTCAATTTATAATTCTTCAATATAACTTTTTTTAGCGGTAAAGCATTTGGGCAACGACTCGCCATGTATTTTTTACTTAGATTGCTTGCATATGCAAAATATAGCATAAAAACACCTCCTCATTTACTATTTTAATTTTACCCATTGTAACTTTATTTACACATATAAATCACTTTTCTGTCCTTCTAAAATCATATAGTTTAATAGACAGAAATAAAAAAAAGGCAGCTGTTATTATTAGAAAAAAAATATGCTGTATAAAACTCATATTCTTCTCGCCAATACCATATATCAATCCCATTTCAAATTTAAAATCATCTAAATATTTCTGTTCTGCCAATCTAAATGTTATTTCTATTGGTTTTGCCATGAATATATTTCTAAAAAGCAAAGCTGCATGTGATAGCGGAAATAGCTTTATCAGTGTTTGAATTGACTGTGGCAATATGCCTATGGGGACATAAATTCCAGTTAAAAATCCCGCTAAAGTTCCTGTAACAGTGCTCATGGCTGCAAAAGCATTCATACTGCTAAAAAAGTTTATAAAAAAGAGCATCATTGAACTTGAAGTTAATGCCGTTAAAAAAATTAGGCTAAAGGCTAGTATTAAATCCCTAAATCCTAAAATATTTCCTCCATTCATAACTATATATATTTCGCCTAGAATGAATGTAATCACTGCCATAATCAGAGCTATGAGTAAAGAACTTGAAAAATAGCTAAACATCATGGTTCGAGAAGTAAGTGGTGAAGAAGCAAAATCTTTAATTATCTTATTATGTTTGTCTTCAACCATTATCCCCAACGCGCCTAGGGATGTAGTCATAGTAGTTACAACTAGTAGTCCTGCAATTATCCAGCTGTCAATTAAAAACCTAGTTCCCTCGTAATCGCCTATGGAAGAGCTAATATTTTCTCCTAAGAAAAGAGCATAAAGACCAATTATAATAAATGTAGAAAGGAGCGAATAAA
>DAONLG010000035.1:0-14987 GCA_035406565.1 Soehngenia sp. | reverse complement strand
GCTCTGGATGTTTTATAGCTAACTCTATGTTATGATGTAGATTGGGTTCACACTCACTAGCATTTGCTATTAATATTCCATCTACTAGTTCAGATTTAAGCTTTATATGCGTCGGAAAACCAGCACCTCCAGCGCCAACAATCCCTGCATCTTCAATCATTTCAATCATTGAATCTTTCTTTTCTAATCTGATATAATCATTTTTATCAAAAGAACTTGCTTCAATGATTATAGAATTTTCATTTATTTCTTTGACAAATCCATTTGCACTTGAATGAATATTTGCACCTAATCCATTTGGGATCGCAATAAGTTGGCCTCTCTTTACAAATTCACCTTTTGATACAATTGGTTTTGCTATTGCTCCAGCTCCTTGCCTTAGCAGTATATTTAATATCATTTTGCACCTCCATTCATTGTTAATTATATATCATTTGTTAATGCAATTTTTATGCCACATACATAAATACAGGTTTACAAGAATAAATACGATAAAAAAAGTCTAATATTTGACTTTATTGTCAAATATTAGACACATCTATGCAGTATGTATTTATTTTATAGTGAAGCGTTGAGCGAGGTATACCTAGTATCTTCGAAGCTTTTGCTATATTTCCATCTGTTGATTTTAGAGTACTTATAATCATCTTTTTCTCATACTCTGATATTGCTTCTCTTAAAGTCTTTTTGTCATTATCATATTCCATTTCAGTAGATTTAAGTATGTATTCGGGTAGATCATCTTTCCTTATCAAATCTGATGAAGAAAGTATCACAATCTGTTCAGCTGCATTTTTTAATTCTCTTATATTTCCTTTCCAGCTGTATTTTGTCAAAATCTTGACAGTTTCTTTATCTAATTTAAATTTTGCACCTTTTTTCCCCTTAGCTGCTTCTTTTAAAAACTGTTCAAGTAAGGGAATGATATCCTCTTTTCTCTCTCTCAAAGGCGGTAAGTTTATCCTTATAACATTTAATCTATAATATAAGTCTTCTCTAAATTTGCCTTCTTCAACTAGTTTTTCTAAACATTTATTTGTGGCAGCTATTATCCTCGTATTTATATCTATGTACTTCTCTGCCCCAACCCTTTTTATCTGTTTATCCTCTAATGCTCTCAACAGTTTAGATTGCATAAATAAAGGTAAATCAGCTATTTCATCGAGAAATAATGTGCCATCCTTTGCCATTTCAAAAAATCCTTTTTTACCTGAGATGTTAGCTCCTGTAAAAGCTCCTTTGTCATAGCCGAAAAATTCACTTTCAAATAAATCATTTGGTATAGCGCTGCAGTTTACTGGGATGAAGCTTCCCTTTACTTTGCTTTGATCGTGGATAGCCCTTGCAAATACTTCTTTGCCTGTACCACTTTCGCCAGTTATTAAAATGCTTGCAGTAGTTGGTGCTGCTCTTTTAGCTATCTCTATCATGGTTTGCATTTTTTTGTTTTTACTTTGAATTGAATTCCAAGATCCTGTCAACCTCATTATCTCTTCTTCTAAGAATTCAGCTCTTTCTTTTATCTTCTCAAGTTCGTAATTTATGCTTTTTATGTCAGATATGTCTTTTTCAGTGCTTATGACGCCTTTAAACTCGCCGTCAATGATTATGGGTGCTGCATTTATGATTATATGACTTCCCTCCCTAGGCGAGTGGTAGACATCTCTGTATATCTTCTTATTCTTAGCAACTTCGATCGCTATTGCATTAGAGAAAAAACTATCTATTTTTTCCCCGATGATTTCAGTTCTATCGATATTGTAGAGCTCTTCTGCGTATTTATTCCAATACATCACGATACAATTTTTGTCTGTGATGCAGATAGCTTCTTGGAGATCATTTAAAAGCGAATCTATTATTTTTATAATATTCTCTTTATCTTCGTAAGAATACATATTATCCACCTTTTATATATAAATTTAATTATATTATATCACAATGTATTGATAAATATAGTGATGGGTTTAAAGCTAGTTTTTCTGAATATCTTAAAAATTTAAATTGAAAAATTATATAGCACATCTTTTCATATTGTATTTTTCAATACTCCTATGATAATACAGCTCACAATGATATAATTTTGTCAAAAATAGAAGGAGTGAAAAACATGGGAGATTATACAAAGATGTGGGAAAATTTAAATATCGATTTAAAAAAACACGATATATTATGCGAAGCTTTGCCTGTACAATTCACAGATACATATTTAACTCAAAAAAATAGGCCAGAAGCCATGAACTACTTTAATTTTGTAGTAGCTGAAATTCATGGAGCCAGGATATTGGAATTAGAAAATCACAAGAAAAATGGAGGCAAAGTAGTAGGTACATTTTGCGTTTTTGTCCCTGATGAGATCATACTCGCTGCAAATGCAATAAGCGTTGGGCTTTGCTCTGGAAGTCAGTTTTGGATTGAAGATGGTGAAAAAGTTTTACCTAGGAATATATGCCCACTTGTAAAAGCGTTTACTGGGGCAAAGATAAGTCAAACTTGTCCGTACTTTCAATCGTGCGATATGATAGTTGGAGAGACTACGTGTGATGCTAAGAAAAAAGCATGGGAAATAATGAATGACTACATGCCAGTTCATGTAATGGAACTTCCTCAAATGAAACGAGATAAGAATATAAAGCAATGGAAAGATGAAATTAAATTATTTATTGATAAGATGGAGGAATTGACTGGAAATAAAGTCACTGTTGATAATTTAAAAAATTCAATTGAGTTAATGAATAGAAAAAGGAGAGCTTTAAAACATCTATATGATCTTAGAAAACACATTCCATCTCCAATAAGCGGACTTGATGCACTTTTAGTTAGCCAAGTAGCTTTCTCTGATGATCCTCTGAGATTTATTGAAAAAACCGAAGAATTATGTAAAGAGTTAGAAGAAAGAGTAAAAGACCTTAAACCGAATGGCAAAAAAAGAATTATGGTAACCGGTACTCCTATGGCACTTCCAAATTGGAAATTGCATAAAATAGTTGAAAACCTAGATGCTGAAATAGTTCTAGAAGAAACTTGCACAGGTACAAGGTATTTTGAAGATGAAGTTTCAACAGATGGAAATACTGTCGATGATCTAATTGACAATTTAGCTATAAGGTATATGGACATAAACTGTGCTTGTTTTACACCAAATGAAGGCAGAGTTGAAGATATATTAAAATATGCAGATGAATACAATGTTGATGGTGTGATATACTATAATCTTTCTTTCTGCCACACATATTCAATCGAACATGAAAAAATATCAAAAGTGTTGAAAGAAAAAAATATACCTTTGCTAAAAATTGAAACTGATTATTCTGAAGAAGATGAAGGGCAAATAAAGACAAGAGTAGAGGCATTTTTGGAGATGATTTAATTGACAAGGCATTTTATCTTGTTTCCAAATTCAAATCAGGGCATAAAGCTTACAAATTTTTTAAAAAAAGAAAATATCTCGTTTGTCATATCTCCAACACCAAGGAAACTATCAACTTGTTGTGGAATTTCAGTTATTTATCAAAAATATGATGAACAGAAAATCAAACAAATCGTAGAACGAGAAAATATTGAAATAACTGGGTTTTTTACTATAGATTAATAAAGGAAGGATATTAATGAATTATATAGGTATAGATATCGGCTCCACAGCCTCAAAAGTTACTGTATTTGATGATTCAGGAATAAAATTTAATCTCCTGATGCCAACAGGCTGGAACAGTGTAGAAACATCAAAAAAAATTGAATCTGACTTAATAAAAAACGGCATCAACTTAGAACATTCAAAAATAGTAGCTACTGGATATGGAAGAGTTTCTGTGCCTTATGCAGATAAAACTATAACAGAAATAACCTGTCACGCTAAGGGTGCATATTACCTTGTAAAAAAAGACTTAACAGTAATAGACATAGGCGGGCAAGATACAAAGATCATCACAGTCGAAAATGGAAATGTAACAAATTTTACCATGAATGACAAATGTGCCGCTGGAACTGGAAGATTTATAGAACTGATGGCCAATACTTTAAATCTAACAATAAAAGAGCTTGTCGAATTGGCACTCAATGGAGAAGATATCAAAATAAACAGCATGTGCACCGTTTTTGCAGAATCTGAGGTAATAAGCCTTATAGCCAATGGAACAAAAAGAGAAGATATTGCGAGGGGAGTTTTAAACTCCATAATAAATAGAGTCAAAACAACGCTTATGAAACATGGAGTTTTAGGTACTGTGTATTTAACCGGAGGTCTATGTGAGTTAAACCCCTTTGTTAATTTGCTTAGCCAACAGCTTGGGCAAGAAGTAAAGACATCTCCAATGGCCAGATTTGCTGGTTCCATTGGAGGTGCACTGTTAGCTAAAAATATTTAATGGTAAAATTACAGTAAATACGCTCCCTTCTCCTACTTTTGATCTAACCTTTACCTCTCCACCTAGGCTTTCCACATTTTCTTTTACTATATATAAACCTATCCCCTCACCTTGTTCAGTTTCATTTAATCCTCTGTAATAAGCGTTAAATATCTTTTTTGTTTCCTCTTCTCGAATTCCTTTTCCTTGATCTTTTACTTCCAAAATAAATTTATCATTTTCTATTTTGTATGAGATATTCACATTTTTATAAGGCTCAGTGTATTTATAGGCATTTGTCAAGAGATTAAATAAGATCTGAGTAAATTTATACTTATCAGTAAAGATTGTTATATCCTCATCATTGTCTATAGTAAGGTGGATTTTTTTATTTTCAAATTGATTTTTTAATCCACTTGCTATTTGCTTTATTAATTTATTTATCTCAACTTCTTCTATCTTTAAATCGGCTCCACTGTCGTCATCTTCAATTATTCTATTTAAATTGCTTATTATGAAAGTTAAATTCTCTACTTGGCTTTTTAATACCTCTATTTCCTCATGATCAGATTCTATAATCCCATCTTCTATAGCCTCAAAATGAGTATTTAATACAGTCAGCGGGGTTCTCGTTTCGTGGATTAACTGATCTAGCAGCTCTTTTTTAGCCTTTTGCTTCAATTTCAATTTAACTGATAGATCTTCAAGGCTGTTTCTTAAACTATTTATCTCTTTTATTTTAGTGTCTTTTGCTTTTATAACTTTCCCTTGTTGTATCTGAGAGGCTAGATGAGAAGTGTATCGCAAATCAGTACTTATCTTGCGGCTCGTTATCAACGCAATAAAAGCTGAGATGAGCATTGCTATACTTATTGATATTAAGCTATTTATAAAAAGTGTACTTCTAAACATATTGGCAATTATCGAACTATCATAGTCTTCAAACCTTGTTATATAAAGAGTTCCAATTATTTCATCGCCGTTTTTAATTTCAAAGACATCAGTAGTTGTTTCTGTAGAGACTCGTCTTAAAGCCATTCGCATATTCATTTTGCCTTTCATATTCGCATTTGGGATGCCTGATATAGCTTCAACATCTGCTAATAAGTTGTCGTCTTTAAATACTCTGATCCTCACTATGGGGTCTAGAAGATGTGTTTCAAGTTCTGCTTCAAGTTTTTCGTAATTCAAATCCTTTGAAGTTAAAGCAGTGGAAAGATATCTAGATATCTGCTCTAAATGTTTCTCATATGCTTCATCTAGATAGTTTAAGAAGTACTTATCTGTTAAAGACGCAAATATGGAGGAGTTGATGACAACAGTTATTAAACACACTCCTAAAAGTAGTATTAAAAGTAGTTTTCTAATGCTCATCATTTTCTCCTCCAAACATATAACCTGCTCCGTATTTAGTTACTAAATATTTAGGATTTGCTGGATCATCTTCTATTTTTTTGCGTATTCTTCTTATATAGCTATCTATATTTCTGTCAAACCCTTCATAGTCGTTTCCAAAACTCAAAGCTATTATTTGATCTCTGTTTAATATGATGCCTCGGTTCTCCATAAAGACTTTTAGTAAGTTAAATTCAGTGGTGGTAAGATCTATTTCTTCATCATTTTTTACTAATTTCATGCTCTTTAAATAGAGCTTTAATTCTTTGTATTCTATTATGCTTTCATTGCTTTCGTTGTAAATTCTTTTAAATATTACTTTTACTCTCTTCACTAGTTCTCTAGGGCTAAAGGGTTTGACTACGTAGTCATCAGCTCCTAGATCAAAACCCTTTAGCCTATCAACTTCTAATTCCCTTGCTGTAAGCATAATTACAGGTGTATTTGAAAATTTTCTTATTTCTTCTAAGATTTGAAATCCATCAATAAAAGGCAGCATTATATCTAAAATGATAAGATGAAAGGATTCATTGGCTATATAATCTAATGCACTAAGCCCATCATAGGCACATTTTACTTCATAGCCCTCTTTTTCAAGATATTTACTGACAATATCACTTATGTCTTTTTGATCCTCGACAACTAATATTTTCATACTTTCACCTTCATCTCATCATTTGCTTTTATTTTACCCAAAATTCAAAGTATTATTTGCCTCTTAATGCTTTTTTCTTAGCTAAATACTCTTCATCTGATATCTCACCATTGATGTATTTTTGATTTAGAATTTGAACAAATTCATTAGATTCAAACTTTCTTTTATTGCTCTTTTTAACCAGCAGCACTACCAATACGACAACTGCTACAAACACTACAAATGCCATGATGGCCATGAATATCATAGCTGGATGGAAAAAATCAAAACCTCTATTTAGCCCATCCTCAAAATACCTGTACCCATTTCCGTCAAAATATTTATCAAATCCATTGTATCCTCTAAAGCGCATCAATTTTTACACCTCCTAGCTTTCAATGTTTTTCTTCATTCTCAAATATGTTTCTTCATCAATCTCTCCATTGATGTATTTTTCTTTTAATTTCCTTAAACTCTCATCCTCTCTGTTCTTAAAATCAAGTTGACCGTTTTTATACAATACATAAAGTATGAAAATTACAAGTAATAATAATATCACAGCACTCCCTCCTTTTAGTATTATTATGTATATAAATTGTTGCTAAATTATGACTAAAAAAGAAATCTCAAAAAAATTTGAGATTTCTTTTTAAATTTATTTTGCATTTAATGCAGCCATTGTTATATAGTTATATGGTTTATTGAAATGTGGCAAGAAAAATATATCTGCTAATTTTAATTTATCTATAGTTACTTTTTCTTGTATAGCTAAGCTAAAGAAATGTATACCCATTGATACATCATATTTAGAAGCCATTTGAGCACCTAAAACTCTTCTAGTATCCTTGTCATAAACTATTCTTATCTTTACTTTTTCATTATTTTCTGTGATGAATTCAGGTTTTTGGAGATCTTCATAATCAGTCGCCAAAGCATTAAATCCAACTGCATTTGCTTTAGCTAAACTCAAACCAGTTGAAACCATCTTGAAATCAAAAATATTTATTCCATTTGAGCCTTGTACTCCGACGCTTTCTAATTCAACTCCAGATGCATTATGAGCAGCAATTATACCACTTCTTACGGCATTTGTTGCCAGAGCTATATAGTTGGGAGCATCTATTGCATTGTCATAAACAGTTGCGCAATCGCCAATTGCATAAACATCCTTTATGCTTGTTTCTTGTTTTTTATTTACTAAAAATGCCCCATTCCTAAACAGTTTCAAATCATCTTTGCCTAAAGAATTATTCGGCTTAAACCCAATGCATAATACTACCATATCAGTTGGTATCTGTGATTTATCAGTAATAACCTTTTCTACTTTTCCATTGCCTTGTATTTCAACAAGCTTTTCTTCAAAATGTAGATCTATGCCATGATTTCTTAAATTGTCATCCATTAGATGAGTAAATTCTAAATCATAGTAACTGCTTAAACTCGTTGGTGCTACATCTATCAATGCTACTTCTTTACCATTGCGCTTAAAAGCCTCTGCTAATTCTACCCCTATATATCCTGCTCCAACTACAGTGACATGTCTTATGTCATCATTGTTCAACTTTTCAATAACTTCTTGTGCGTTTTGGTAGAGTTTAACGAGTTGGACATTATCTAAGTCTGTGCCTTTTACATTTGGTACGATTGGCAAAGATCCAGTTGCCAAGATGAGTTTATCATAATGTGTATCATAAGTTTTCCCATCTTTTTCTTTCACAAATATTCTTTTATTTTTAAAATCTATTTTTTCAACTTCAGTTTCCATATTGATCTTAGCGCCTTTTTTCTCAAGTTCCTCTTTGCTTGAATAAAATAATCCATCTGGTCCAGCAATTTGTTTTCCAATCCAAAGCGCCATCCCACAGCCCAAAAAGCTAATATTTGAATTTCTATCAAAAACTACCACTTCATTGTCTTTTTTTAAATTTAAAAGTGTATTTACTGCAGCTGTGCCGGCATGATTTGCCCCCACTACAACTATTTTGCTCATGTTAAAACCTCCTCATATTATTTCCATTATTAAGATACCTTATATCTAATTTATAGTCAATATAATTTTGTATTCTTTACATTTTTATTATTCACTCACCTTTAATTCTATAACAGGTAAATGAATTCTGTTGTTTATTCTAAATGGTATCACACTTCGTCCAAGCCCTCTGCTTACTATCATTGCCCCACCATTGTTTGATTTGTATATACCGGAAGTATATTTTGGGAAAAATCCTTGATTTGGGGCAATAAATCCTCTTTTAATAAAAGGAAATCTAAATTGTCCTCCATGAGCATGACCTGTTAATACGAGTGATGGTTTAACTTCATTGTCCCCATAAAAGTAGTCATCAAATAATTCAGGTCTGTGGGCTAACATGACAATTGGCATATGTTTTACTCTTTCTACACCTCTAATAGCATCTGATCTAAATTTTGTATTGTCGTTTAATCCAATAAAAGCAATTTCTTTTCCATTTTTAACGTATATATCAAATTTATTTTCAAGGAGAACCACATTGTATTTTTTTAGCAGTTCTTTGTATTCATCAATGAATTTATTTCCTGTTTCATGATTACCCAGCACTGCATAAACTTTTGTTATTTCTTGCAAATCATCAAGCAATACTTCCAATTGGCTATAGTCTAAATTCGTACCTCTACTAATAGTGTCCCCAGTTAGAACTATTACATCTGGATTTTCTTTTTTCAGTAATTCAGTCAATTTATCTATCTCTATTTCATTTTGAGGTATGTGTAGATCAGATATTTGAGCAATTTTAAAACCATCAAGCTCAGTTGGCAAACCATTGATTTTGAAAGCTATGTGATCTACATCAACCCATTTGCTTTGAATAAATAAATAAATTCCTATTCCTGTAAGCAATAAAAAAATCTTCACTTTATTAATCTTCAACCCCTTAATGTATTTCATATTTTATACCCCTAAATCACTTTTAAAATAACCTATTATTTATGATAAGTCTCATTGTTCATTATCTTAAAAGCTCGGTAGATTTGTTCTATCAATATTAATCTCATTAATTGATGAGGAAATGTGAATTTTGAAAAGGAAAGTTTTAAATCACTTTTATTTAAGACATCTTTGGATAGTCCTAAACTTGCTCCGATGATAAATGTTATAGAAGAATATCCTTCTGTCATAATTTTTGACAATGTTTCTGAAAACTCAACTGAATCCAAAGTTTTTCCATCTAGTGCTAAACTGATTATATAATCTTTAGGTTTGATGTGTGAAAGTATCTTGTTGCCTTCTATTTGCTTTATTTTCTCCATTTCTTTGAAAGATAGATTCTCTTTTGCTTTTTCATCTTGAATTTCAATTATATTTACCTTGGCAAATTTCGATAACCTTTTTATGTACTCATCTATGCCATCTTGTAAGTATTTCTCTTTTAATTTACCTACTGCGATTATATTTATATCCATTATTCCTCCTAAAAAAGAAGCCTTCCAAAAGGAAGGCTTATAGTAATTTTTTTGCTACTTCAATTGGCTTCTCATAGTCTGGGTGGTTTGTTCCCTCTTTTACATATTCAACATACTTTACAGTATTGTCTTTGTCTAATACGATTACTCCTCTAGCTAAAAGTCTATTTTCTTCCATCACAAAGCCGTATTTTAAACCAAAATCCAAATCTTTATAGTCAGATAAAGTTAATACTTTATCTATGTCGTGAGCTTGGCAAAATCTCTTTTGTGCAAATGGAAGATCCACAGATATAGTTAGCACAACTACATCGTCCAGCTTTGCAGCTTCTTCATTAAATCTTATTGTTTGCAATTCACATACTCCCGTGTCTAATGAAGGAACCACTGAAATTATCTTTACTTTATCTTTAGCATCTCTTAATGAATATGGTGTAAGATCGCCTTTTAGAACAGTAAAATCTGGTGCTTTATCTCCTACTTTTATCTCTTTACCCAATAGGGTTACTGGTTTTTGTCCAAATGTCACTACGCCTTTTCTTCTTTCAACATTATCCATAGTATCAATCACTCCTTTGTTTATTCTAGTTAAATTGATACCCAAATATAATTTTTATATTCATTTCATTTTTAGATTGATTTTACAATCCAATCTTCTAATTGTTTAATTGCATCAAAATTTGTAAAATCGTATTTTAAAGGTGTGAGAGTTGGGTAGCCATGATGAAGATAATATCTATCAGTGCCTTTTACTTTTTCGCTATCTTCTCTGCCAATTGCTTTATATATAATCTCTCCATCTCCATTATGGTGTGAGCTGTAGAAGTCATAAATAGGCCCACCAATTTTGCATATTTTCATTTCTGCTAAATCCTCTTTAAGCTTAAATGGAGTGTTTAGGTTTAAAACCATAGGTGCGAATGAAAATTGTTTTAGTTTCTCAATAAGTTTCAAAGCATAATTTGCTGCTGTGTCATAATTTACTTTTCCTTCAAACCACTCTGCTGAAACAGCTATACTGGGTATGCCAAAAAGATTTGCTTCTATTGCAGCAGATACTGTGCCAGAATACAGTATATCTGTGCCAGTGTTTGCACCCATGTTTATCCCAGATATTACTAAATCTATATTTTCTTTTTTGAAAAGTTGTACTCCAATCCTCACACAATCTGCAGGTGTCCCCGAGATGCTATATGATTTAGCCTCTAAATCATTTAATTTTACTTCTTTTATGACTAAGGAATTTAAAAAGGTTATAGTATGGCTTTGCCCACTTCTTTCAACATCTGGTGCTACTATCATTATTTCATGCTCTTTCGATAGTTTTTTAGCCATAGTATATATTCCTTGTGCGAATATCCCGTCGTCATTTGTTAACAAAATTCTCATCATTTTCCCCCATTATTCAAATTCAACAATTAATTTCAATATCTCACCATTTCGGTTGATTTCTACTTCTACCTTATCTCCTGATTGGTAATTGTAGAGTTCTTTTCTTAAGTTAGACAAACTAGTCACTTCTTTATCTCCAAGCTTAGTTATGACATCCATTGGTTTTATCCCTGCTTTATCGGCTGGAGAATTTGGAAGCACATCAATTACCAATACTCCTTTTTCTGCTTTTATCTCTTCACCCATTTGTCTTTCATATAGGTCTATATCACTTCCAGAAATACCTAATGAAACAGGTTCTATCCTTTCCTCATTTATTACACTTTCTATGATAGGTTTAACCGTATTTATAGGAATAGAAAATCCTAATCCTTCTCCAGTTTGAATCTTAGCAGTGTTTATTCCGATTACTTGCCCTTTAGAATTTAACAAAGGCCCTCCGCTGTTACCAGGATTTATAGAAGCATCAGTTTGAATCAAGTCTTCCATTATATTGTACTGAGTAACCTGAATAGACCTGTGAAGCCCACTTATTACCCCTGCTGTGACAGTTCTTTGAAATTCAAGTCCCAGTGGATTTCCTATTGCTACTGCAATCTCGCCTACTTCCAGCTTATCTGAGTCCCCTAATTCAGCTGCTACTAGATTCTTTGCATTTACTTTTATGATTGCTAAGTCTAAAGTAGGATCATACCATATAGCTTCTGCTTTCTTCGAATCCCCATTTTCAAATAGTACATTTATCTCTCTTGCTTTTCCATCTGCTATTACATGTGAGTTTGTCAATATATATCCATTGCTGTCGACTATAACCCCTGAGCCAACACCTTCAACCGTCCTAGACCAAATGAATTCTTTTTGAACTTGTATTGTGGTTATCCCTACAACAGAGCTCATCCCCTTTTTTGCTACAGCTGATACAGTATTTATTTCATCTGTTGGTTTTATGTCTATCGTATTTATTATAGGTGCTTCACCATTATACTGATAGATTTCTGGTAGAGGTAGTATCTTACCGTATAGGTAAGTTGGAGCAACATATGCCGTTATTATTCCGCCGATTATAGCTCCAATTATCGCAACTAAAAAATATGAAAATTTACTGGTTTTTTTAGGTTTTTGATAATAATTTCCATAATTATCCATGTGTTTCCCTCCTAAACGTGAAAGATTTTTGTGTTATTGTCCCTATTTGTTAGGTGAATATTCACTTCCTTTTCTACGTCATATCCGCTTGCTCTAAGTCCATCATGAATAGTCTTAAATGCTAATTGAGGAAGATTGTTTTCCTTGCTTAAATGAGCTAATAATACTTGCTCATTTTCTCCTACCAATACTTCCCTGAGTATTTCTAAACATGCGTCATTTGACAGATGCCCTATTTGGCTTAATATTCTCTTTTTTAAATATATAGGATATGAGCCATTTCTTAGCATTTCTATATCATGATTTGCCTCAATAAAAAATAAATGAGAACCTCTTATCTTAGATTTTATACCCTCATTTACACATCCTGTATCTGTTAATATAGTTATTTTTTTCATTTCATTAAACAATAAGTACCCTAATGGATCTAATGCGTCATGGCTTACATTGAATGGGTGGATGAGAACATCTTTTATTTCAAAATTTTTATTTGCATTTATTATTTTGATATTTTCTGATTTTACAGCCTTTATGATCGGTTCCATTCCCATCCAAGTTTTTTCATTTGCATATATTGGTATATTGTATTTTCTCGACAATATTCCCACACCTTTAGCGTGATCTATATGTTCATGAGTCACAAGTATTGCATCTATATCTTTTGGATCTACATCAATATTAGCTAAAAGCTCTACTAATCTTTTGCCTGTAAATCCAGCATCCACTAATATTTTAGCATTCTTCGTTTCTATATATTGACAGTTGCCGCTGCTCCCGCTTGAAAGTGAGCAAAATGAAAATGACATATTAATCCCCCTAGTATTCTATTCAAAGTCAAGTATTATCTTATAACCATCGCTAAATTGAACTCTCCACGCAGGTATGGTTTTACCTTCAACTATTTCTTTGTATTTTGAAAAATAATCTTGTTTTTCAGGATCGAAATAGTAGCATATTGATATATCTGTGATTCTCTTGCCGTATACCTCTTCTTTCATTAAAAGTTCCAAAAGTGCTTTTTTTGCGGGTATGGTCTTTAATACAACATCTTCGATTTGTTTTACATCAAGCCATGTTCTTTCCATTTTAAACACTTTTTCATTTCTAATCTCAACAGTTGTAAATGAAGATTCAATGTAGTTTCCATCATAAATATTTGAATATGTAAGGTAATAGCCTTCTTCTGTTAGATTTAAAAAAGTGAGTTTCATATCTTCAGTAAAAAACCCTCTCTCCTCCATAAATTTCATGGCTATTTCATTTGCCCTTTTTAAAGGATCTGATGAATCTATCAAAATCTTGTATGTATTTTCCTCAGTTTCAGTTTCTTCTTTTTCATAAATGAGGAGTTTCCCATTAATTACTGTGACAGTTTCTCCTTGTTGTGTTACTTCAAATAAATCCTCATTTATGTAGTTTATGGAACCTTTCCCACCGAAGAACCTTTCATTTATATCATCAGCTTCATACAATTCGTATTCAACCACAAGTCCTTTTAATTCGTTTTTCCCAGTGGGTATATCTACGTCTAGTTCTATACCTTTTTGATTTAATTTACTGATCACTTCTGATTCATCAAATTCTTGTGATCTTTCTTCTTTTTTTTCGATTAAAAAAAGACTTCCTACTATTAAATTTACGATAATAAGTGCTATGATTAAAATTGTCTTAGCTTTTGACCAATCCAAAAAAAACCCTCCTAATTGACATACATCAAAACCCCATTGTATACATTAAACAAGTATTTTTTACCAAATGCTTCTATTACCCAAACAGGTATTAGCCTTTCGTTTTTTAATTTCAAATTTGGATCAAAATAAGCTGGATAAGCATCGGTTATTTCTTTGATTATCAGTTCTTTTGATATTTTTCCTTTGTCTTTTATTTCATTGTTTTCAATAAACTGTGCTTTTAGATAATCAATATTTTTATCAATGATGTCTTGATAGCTTAGCATTGAAGAATTATCTTCATATGAAATATAACTTAATTGATCTTTTAATTTAAATATTTGCTTAAAACTCCTTATTTCTTTGTTAAACACTTCTATCACAATATCATGAGAGCTTTCCTTGTTCTTTTCAAATGTTTTTAACCCATTGTCTTTATGACTTAAAATGAATTTATATCCCTTGCTTTTTCCAGCATCAATAGGTATTATCTCATCTAATGTAAATTCATGTGGAAAGAGTGAATTTCTCGATATGAAATTTGCAGCTGTGTTCAAACTCAAAAATAAGTTTCTTTCCCTTACATCACTTTTCAACGGGCTATAATAGGATACGAGTCCATTTGGATTTATTTTTAAAACATTCGAATTATAAAAGTATATAACTGAACCATTGTCTTCTTTTATCTGCCTGATATAATATTTGTCTACTCCGAAAAATCTTTCCGCTAATTTGTCCTTCTCTTCCATATTGATTAAAACGACTTCATTTGATACATAAGTTATGGGAATCTTCATCTTTATTTTGTCATGTATCAATAAATTATTCTTTGTTTTAGCTAAATCTAAATTTCTTGTGTCTATCTCATTTAAATTGTTTTTATCTATAACTTTCTTGAATTTTACTATCATATTTGACATATCATAATCATTGCTTTCTATTAAATAATCCTTGTCTTTGTTAGATAAT
>DAONLG010000034.1:0-15292 GCA_035406565.1 Soehngenia sp. | reverse complement strand
TTTAGAAAAATAAAAGCTTAGATTTGCGAAATATATAAGGAGTTTAAAATGAATACAATTGAAATTAAAGATGGATTTAAAATAAATTTAAATATCGAAGGAAAAGGGAAAGCTCTGTTGTACCTGCATGGATTTTTAGGCAAAGGTGATGATTTTCACATAATAAGGAGATTACTAAAAGACGATTTTAAAACTATTTCTTATGATCAAAGGGGATTTTCCAATCTTTATTTTGGTGAAAGAGTCGATGTAAAAATACTTGCTAGCGATTTACACCAAGTCTTAACACAGATAAATGAGAAAACAACTCTAATAGGTCATTCAATGGGAGGAAGCGTCGTATTAGAATATCTTAAAAATTACAATGATGAACTTGTTGAAAATTGCATTTTCATTGAGTCTTCTCCCAAGATGTTAAATGATGAGAACTATAAAGACGGATTATTTAGAGGCAGTTATACAATTAGAGATCTAAATAAGGATATATATTTGATAGAAAATGATTGGGAGAGTTTTTTAAAATCATTTTTAGATAAATTATTTCTCAGTAAGACAAGAGAAAAGATGATCGCATTTGAAAACTTAAAGCATATGCCAAACAAAAGCATGTCTTCATTGTGGAAGTCCTTAGTGCTTAGCGATTATTTAAACGATTTAAAAAACATAAAAAAAGATGTTTTTGTGGTAAGAGGAGAGAAATCTACATTTTACAGCAGAGAGGCTCAAATGAATTTTAGCAATTCATTCACAAAATCATCTTTTACTGAAATTAAAGATGCGAACCATTTGATAATGCTAGAAAAGCCAAGAGAATTAGAGAAATTAATAAGAAAAAATATAGGCTAATTAAATTAGCCTTCTGTATTTATAAAACTACTATTTGACAATTCTAATTTAATTGTAACAATATGAATTGACCTCAGCCATTATTTTTAAACGAAAGGCATATAAGTTTTTCTATCTCCATTTTTTATGTTGTATAATACATTTTTAAGTATGGAAAACCCTAAAGGAATTTCATCTAGTTCAGGAGTACTAAAACTCAGCCTTAGCGCATTTATATAAAAGTTTTGATCTATAGAGAACACATTCCCTGGTACGGTTGCTAATCCAAATTTTAAACAATCCTCGTATACTTTAGTTTGAGAGATGTTTTCATCTAAGTTCACCCAAACGCTCAAACCTCCATCTGGCTTAGCATATTCTATGCCTAGGTTAGACAATTTATCCAATTCACTTGTAAAAAGGTCGTATTTTTTCTTGTAATTTTCCCTAATGTTTTCGATGTAATTTATCCAATAACCTTTTCTTAAATACAAATCGAATGCTCTTTGGAGATATCCCGAAGAAGAAATATCTGTAGAGTGCTTTGATTTGTATACATCTTTGAATATCTCTTCTGGCACAGTTAAAAACCCAACTCTAATACCGGGCATAAATATCTTTGAAAAGCTTTTTATAAAGATTACTTTGTCGCTTCTGTCATAGCTTTTGATAGGATAAAGAGTCGAGCTGTTAAAAGTTAGATCAGTCAAGAAATCATCTTCAACTATGTAGAAGTCGTGCTCTATTGCAAGTCTCAACAGCTCTCTTTTCTTTTCTTCGCTATAACAAATAGTCGTGGGATTTTGAAAATTAGGCATAGTATATATAAATTTTGGAGAGTATCTCTTTAAATATGATTTTAAAATCTCAATATTTATCCCGTCTTTTTCCATGGGGATGCCAATTATCTTTGCCCCCCTTGATTTAAAAGCTTGATAAGCCCCGGGATATGTCGGGTTTTCGACAAACACTACATCCAATGGTTCTATTAAAGTCTTTGATATAATATCTAAACCTTGCTGCCCTCCCGATGTGATCAATATTTCATCAACTGACACATCAATTGAGTAATTATCCAATAAAAATTTTGAGATAGACTCTCTAAGAGGTTCATAACCTCTGATTTCTGGATAGGAAAAAGCATTGCCTCCATCTCTATCTAGAACTTCAATCAAAGACTCTTTAAAATCTTTAATTGGGAAAAGATCAGGCGATGGAGTGACGCTAGCGAAGTCTACATTTACCTTAGAATGTGGGAATATGCCTGAAAGCATCAGTTCAATGTCTCCCTCTTCTAAATTCATCAATCCATAATTTTTTAGAGGTTTTCTCACATATGTCCCGCTTCCTTCAACTGTGTAAACTAAACCCTCTTGTTCAAGCATTTTATACGCATTGATTACTGTCACATTGTTAACTTCTAATGCGTTGGCAAGTGATCTGATAGAAGGAAGTTTTTCACCATCAGAAAGATCATCAATCGTCATTTTTAAGTTTTCATAAAGTTGAATATATAAAGGAGTAGAAGAGTTTTTATCTAATTTAAAATCTATATTCACATTTTTCACCTCATTGTATGGATACACTAATTATATCACTATGAGATGATGTGTCAAACTTAGTTGAGGTAATTTTTATTTACTCTATATCTCTTGCTGTATAATTTTTACTGACATATAATAATTATATGTAGTATGAGTTTTATAATTATAATCTTTATAGATGTATAAAACTTTCAATTTAAGGGTATAAAAAAACAACGAAGGAGAGATGATAATGAAAGAGATAGATGCTAGAGGTTTAGAATGTCCTAAACCAGTCATATTGACGAAGAAAGAATTAGACAGTATTAAAGAAGGGAAAGTAAGGACTACTGTTGACAATGAGGTAGCTAGAGAGAACCTTATTAAGCTTGCAAAAAGTCAAAATGCTGATTTTGAGGTTGAAGAATTAGAAGGAGGGCTTTTCGCAGTTACGATTGAAAAGAAAGCTAGTATCGAAACAGAAAATCATAAGAAGATGGTAGAAGTTGATGAAAATTTCGTAATAGCAATACAGTCTGAGCACATGGGCAGAGGAGATGAAAAGTTAGGTGAAATATTGATGAAAAGTTTCATTTACACAGTGAAGGAAACTAAACCTTACCCTAAAACTATGTTATTTTTCAACAGTGGAGTGAAACTCACAGTTGCTGAAAGTGAAGTGTTAGACGACCTAAAAGCTTTGGAAAATGAAGGAGTTGAGATAATTTCTTGTGGGACATGTCTAGACTATTTCAATTTAAAAGACAAATTAGAAGTGGGAAGCATTTCAAATATGTACACTATATATGAAAAGCTAAGAAACTCAACAAATGTGGTGACGATAGGATAATGGATGGAGAAAATATATTTCTGATTTTGACATTTGATTCTACTCATCATGCAATGAGGGCTGAAAGCATTCTAAAAGATGAGAAGATTTCTATAAAAACAATTCCAACACCGAGGGATATAACTCTAAGCTGCGGCCTTGCAATAAAAGCGAGTGTTTTAGATAAAGAAAAAATAGTCAAAATGTACGAAGATAAAATTTTGGACTTTAAAAATCTATATGAAATCTCGATAATAGATAATAAAAGAGAGTTAAAGAAAATCATCTAGGAGGTGTTTTTAATATCTATCATAAATAGTATTTTTAAAGATGATTTAGGAAATATAAACTTCCTAGGTAAATTAGCCATTTCGATCATTATTTTTTTATCAGCTTACATCATTACAAAGATTGTCAATAAAGTTATTGACAAGACAATACTAAATAGAAAATCCTCATCTACAATTGAGTCTGCGAACAGGATCATCACGATGACACAGACTATAAAGCGAATAATAAAATATGTCCTTTTTTTCTTTGCTCTAATTATAAGTCTTGATATGTTTGGGGTAAATACTGCCTCGCTGATTGCAACTCTTGGTATTGGAGGATTTGCGCTGACTTTTGGAGCTCAGTCTTTAGTCAAAGATATGATAACGGGATTTTTCATATTAGTTGAAAATCAATATTCAGTTGGGGACTATGTTCAGATTGGATCGAAAGAGGGAATTGTAGAAGAACTAGGGATTAGGATAACGAAGATAAGAGATTTTACAGGAGAACTCCATATAATCCCAAATGGATCAATAACTGAAGTCACTAATAAAACACGAGGCGGCATGAGGGCTTTAGTAAAAGTTGGTGTTTCCTATGAAGATGATTTAGATCATGTGTTGAGTGTTTTAAATAGAATTGCTGATGAGTTAAAGAATGATGAAAAAGTAATTGAAGGGCCTACAGTTTTAGGCGTAACTCAATTGGGCAGTTATAGCATAGAAATTTCTATTGTTGCAAAGACTGTTCCGATGGAGCAATGGTCTATTGAAAGAAATTTGAGAAAAAGGATAAAAGAAGAATTTGAAAAGGAAGGGATTGAGATACCTTATCAAAAAATCGTAGTGCTTGGAGGAGAAAAGTCATGATTTTAAAGTATGATGTTGGAGATCATGTAACTCTCAAAAAGGGTCATCCTTGCGGAGAAAACAACTGGGAGATACTTCGAACCGGGGCAGACATTAAGCTGTTGTGCACAGGGTGCAATAGACAGGTATGGCTTACCAGAATAGAATTTGAGAAAAGAGTTAGAAAGATATTAGATGGCGACAAATGGGTAAGCATAGTGCATTATAAACAAGACAAAGAAAATGATTAAAAGAAGGTGACCAGTTTTGCTCGTAGCAAGGCAACCTATACTTGATAAAAAGCAGAATATATTTGCATATGAATTGCTTTATAGAGATGATGATAAAACAACTTCTTTTAATCAAGAAGTGTCGGCTTTAAGAGCATCAACAGGAGTCATATTGGAGCTGTTTGAGTCAGGAGCGGAGAGAATTACTGAAAACAAGAGAGCTTTTGTGAATTTTGATAAAGAGCTTTTAATGTCTGATGTATTTGAAATAGTTAAACCTGACAAAATGGTCATAGAGGTACTTGAGGATGTAGAAATCGATGAAGCGCTGGTAGAGAGATTATTTGATTTAAAAAAGAAAGGCTATACAATTGCTTTAGATGATTTTTTTCATTCGAGTGAGGATTATGCGCTCATCGATGTATGTGACATAATCAAGTATGATTTTTTAAATACTGATATAAAAAAAATAATTATTGACTCAAATATCGCCATTAGAAAAGGAAAGACGATTTTAGCTGAAAAAGTTGAAACACAGGAAGAATTCGAAATTGCAAAGAAAATTGGATTTACATTATTTCAAGGTTATTTTTTTGAAAAACCTAAGATAACGAGTTCATCGAATAGCAAAGTTCGCCCAATACAATACACATCTGTCATTTCGGAGTTAAACAAGGAAGAGCCATCATTTGACAGATTAACAGATATAATTGAGAAAGACTTAAATCTATCATATAGGCTTATGAGGATGATGAGCCTTAGAAATTTGGAGATAAATAGAGAGAATATAAAAAAATCTCTTACTTACATGGGATTAAAAGGCATAGAGAGATGGATAAATATAGTGCTAGTTCAAACCCTTGGGAAAAATTGTCCAAGGGAGTTGGTTAAAATTTCTTTAATTCGAGCTAGTTTTGCAGAAAGGATTGCCCTAAATATTCCTCGATATGAAAATTTTAGATATCAAGCATCAATAGTAGGACTCTTTAGCACTTTAGATGCCATATTGAACATGCCTCTAGATGAGGCACTCAAAGATTTAAAACTAGACGATATAGTAAAAGAAGCACTTTTAGAAAACGAAGGAATATTAGCACCCATAAAAGAGTTGTATCTATCTTATGAAAGAGGAGATTTCAAAAAAGCCAGTGTGTTTGCTGAAGCGATGGGCCTAGATCAAAATTTGCTAAGCAAGTTATACATAGAGTCTATTGAGTGGGCAAATAGAATGATGCAAATAGTATAAGGAGGAGTGTTTTATGAACAATTTTAGTATTTATCTTCCCACAAAAATAAAATTTGGGAAAGGAACAATAAATAAATTATCCAAATTAGTTGAAGGAAATTACAAAAAAGTGCTCATTCACTATGGTGGAGGCAGTATCAAGAAAAGTGGGCTTTATGACGAAGTAGTTGATGAGCTAAAAAAAGCAGGTGCACAGATTTATGAACTCGGGGGAGTAAAACCAAGCCCAAGACTATCTTTAGTTAGAGAAGGCATTGAATTGGTTAAGAAAGAGGGAATTGATCTAATACTTGCTGTTGGTGGAGGAAGTGCTATCGACTCATCAAAAGCTATTGCCTTAGGTGCTGTAGCAGATGTTGATGTCTGGGACTTTTATTTAGGAAAAGAACGACCTAAAAGAGCATTGCCAGTAGGAGTTGTACTCACTTATCCAGCTACAGGAAGTGAAGCAAGCATGGGAAGTGTAATCACAAACGAAGAAGAGGGTTTAAAGTTATCAGTAAATGATGATATGATTAGGCCAGCGTTTGCTATAATGGATCCAACATATACTTTGACTCTTCCAAAAGACTTGACATTTGCAGGCATATCAGACATATTATCTCATATTTTAGAAAGGTATTTTACAAATACACCAAATGTTGATCTAACAGATCATTTATGTGAAGCAACCATGAAAAGCGTGATTAAAAATGCGCGAATACTAAATGAAAACCTTGATGATTACAACGCTAGGGCAGAAATCATGTTAGCTGGTACAATCGCGCACAATGGAATACTTGGACTTGGAAGAGAGGAAGATTGGGCAAGCCACAACATAGGTCACCAATTAAGTGCTCTATATGGTACTACACACGGAGTGACTTTAAGTATTATATTTCCAGCTTGGATGAAGTATGTATATCTAGATAATTTAGAGAGGTTCAATCAGTTTGCAATAAATGTATTTGGCATATCTGATGCAGGGAGTTCAAAAGAGATTGTTGCACTTGAAGGAATAAAAGCTTACGAGGAATTTTTAAAGGAAGTAGGACTTCCTACAAGCTTTAAAGAAGCTAATCTACCAAGTGATAGGATTGAAGAAATGGCACAGAAAGCAGTGATAAAAGGCAAATTAGGTGGACTAAAAAAATTAGATGTAGAAGATATAATTAAGATATATGAATTAGCATTGTAAAGATGACCTCTAGGGAATTCCTTAGAGGTTTTTCTTTAGACTCTCTCAATAATTGTTTATTTTTCAGTCAATTATCTGGTATAATTAAATTAGGCGGAGGTGCAATATGGAATTTGATTTTAATTATTATAAAAAAGCTGCTGATTACATATTGAATATTGTAGGGCACGAGGTAGAGATTGGGCTGATATTAGGTTCATCAATAGGCAGTGTAAAAGAAATAATCGATGTCGAAAAAATTATAGATTACAAAGACATACCAAACTTTCTTATTTCTACTGCAGAAGGCCATGAGGGAAAGCTAATAATTGGGGAAATAGAGGGCAAAAAAGTTGTGGTCATGAGTGGGAGATTTCACTACTATGAAGGCTATACATTTGAAGAGCTTTCAATACCTATAAGAGTATTTAAGTTGTTGGGAGTAAATAAAGTCATATTGACAAATGCTGCTGGAGCTATAAATAAAAGCTTTAAGCCAGGAGATATCGTCCTTATAAAAGACCATATAAAGTTAAATGGTCCAAGTCCTTTAAGAGGAAAAAACATCGAAGAGTTTGGCCCTAGATTTTTCGATGTGACAGATATGTATACAGAAAGATTAAGAGATTTGGCAAAGACAATAGCAAAAAAAGAAAGCATAGATGTAAAAGAAGGAGTTTATTTCTTCGCAACAGGGCCACAATTTGAAACTAAAGCAGAGATCAAAGCCATGGGAATACTTGGAGCAGACTTGGTTGGGATGTCAACTGTAACAGAAGCTTTAACAGCTGCTCATACAAACATAGAGGTACTAGCCATGTCTTTAGTCACTAACATGGCTGCGGGAATAGTAGACAAGAAAATTACTACAGAAGAAGTTGAAGAGATAGGAAAATTATCAAGAGATAAACTAAAGAAATTTATTTCCTCGATTATCGAGGCTATGTAGGAGGCTGTTATGCAAAGATTTGATGAAGGGTTAGCATTTTTATTAAGGTATGAAAATATCGCATGGTATGAAAATGGAGTTGTGAGGATACTAGACAGAAGAATCTATCCAAATGAGATATCGTTTGTAGAATGTAAAAGTCATCAAGAAGTTGCTAAAGCAATAAAGGATATGGTAACACAAAGTGCAGGTCCTTATACAGCCTGCGGCATGGGAATGGCTTTGGCAGCCTATGAAGCTAGAAATTTGGGGAAAGCTGAATTTATAAATTATTTAAATGAAGCTGCGAAAACTCTTTACACAGCAAGACCAACTACCACAAAGAGAATGAAACTCATCACAGATGGATGTATTGAGGCAGCATTAGATGCGTTAGAAAAAGGAGAAAGAGTTGACGAGAAGATTTTTCTTCACACAATCGAGCATAATAACACGAGGTATAGAAGAATTAACGATGTAGCAAAATATTTAACAGATATGTTCCCTAAAAAAGGCACCATAATGACACAATGTTTTGGTGAAACTATCGTGGGTATGATGTTAAAAGAGGCTAAAGAGAAAAATCTAGACATAAAAGTGATTTGTCCTGAAACAAGGCCATATTTTCAAGGCTCACGACTTACAGCTAGCGTATGCTATGACCAAGGTTTTGACGTCACAGTAATTACAGACAATATGCCTGCATATGTGATGGAGGAAAAGAAAGTCGATTTATTTACTTCGGCAGCCGATGCTATTTGTATGGATGGGTATGTAGTCAATAAAGTTGGTACTTATCAAATTGCAATAGTAGCAAAATATTTGAAAATTCCATATTTTGTAACAGGGATACCTGACATTGGGCATGAAAGTATTTCTACTGTGACGATAGAAAAAAGAGATGGGGATTTTGTGCTTCAGGCTATGGGAGTGAAGACTGCTAAAGATGGAGTTAAAGGGTATTATCCATCTTTTGACATAACGCCACCACACTTGGTAAGTGGTGTTGTCACAGACAGGGGTATTTTTTCACCATATGATTTAAAAAGATATTTTAGGGGGGATGAAAAAATAGAAATGATTTTATAAAAGGTATAGACAATCAATTGTTTTAAGTGTATATTATATATAACAGTAGGAAAAGGTTTTCCGAATAAATGGAGGTGTATTTAATGGATTTAAAGTACGCAAATAGGATGAACTATGTTAAAGCATCAGAAATTAGAGAGTTACTTAAATTGACAGAGCAACCAGGAATTATTTCTTTTGGTGGCGGATTTCCTGCACCAGAGCTATTCCCAGTAAATGAAATGATTGAGATTAGCAAAAAGGTAATGGAAAACAATGGAGCGCAAGCACTTCAATATGGGCCAACTGAAGGGTACAGACCTCTAAGAGAAGCTATCGCAAAGAGAATGAAAAAAGTACAAGTAGACGCAGTAGTAGAAGATATTTTAGTTACGAGTGGATCACAACAGGGGCTAGATTTTGCCGCAAAAGTATTTATTGATCCAGGTGATTATATAATAATCGAAAAGCCAAGCTACTTAGGAGCTATTAATGCTTTTAGAGCTTACGAACCAAATTTTATTGACATCGAATTAGAAGACGATGGCATGAATATGGAACAATTAGAAAAAGCATTAAAAGAAAACAAAAAAGTTAAATTTATATATGTAATACCAGATTTTCAAAATCCTTCAGGTAAAACTTGGTCTATCGAGAAGAGAAAAAAACTTGTTGAATTAGCAAACAAATACGACATAGCTGTAGTAGAAGACAATCCGTATGGAGAATTAAGATATGAAGGAGAATTATTCCCTGCAATTAAACACTTCGATACTGAAGGCAGAGTGATTTTCTTAGGAACTTTTTCAAAGATATTCTGTCCAGGATTGAGACTAGGTTGGATCGATGCTCATCCAGATGTACTTAGAAAATTCATATTGTTAAAACAAGGTGCTGATTTACAATCAAGCACAATATCTCAAATAGAAGTAGCTACATTCCTAAACGAATATGATATTGATGCACATATTGAAAAAATAAAAGTAGTTTACAAGAGAAGAAGAGATTTAATGGTAGGGGTCATGAAAGAAAAATTCCCTAAAGAAGTTAAATACACTATTCCAGAAGGTGGATTGTTCACTTGGGTAACATTACCTGAGCATATAAACACTAGAGATTTAGCGGTAAAAGCATTGGAAAAACAAGTTGCATTTGTACCAGGCGGTTCATTTTATGCATATCCTGGTCATGAAAATGATATGAGATTAAACTATTCTGCAATGCCAGATGATTTGATAATTGAAGGAATGAATAGATTAGCAGATGTAATTAATGAAGCATTGAAATAACAAAGTTCAGAGGGAATCCTCTGAACTTTTATCTTTCTTTGTTAATTCAAGTATATATATTTTAGCTTTGTAAACTTTCAAAATTAATACATTCATCGAATAAATCAATGATTTCTTGTGATTCTGTATGGGATACACAAATAACAGTCTTGCCAAGATTCAATATTTCTTTAGTTATCTTAAAAGCAAGATCTTCATTTAGTCCAGAAGTATGTTCATCTAATAGAATGATGTCTTTAGGATCTATAAGACATCTAGCTATTCCAATTCTCACAGCTTCTCCACCAGAAATTTTACGTTCTTTACTCAATATATCTTCTAAAGATAAATTTAACTCTAACATTTCAATTAAATTACTAATTTTATTATTTTCGTTAACCTTACCTAATAAAATATTATTTTCTACGGAATTTTCAAAGATATGTATATCTTGGGAAATATAAGATATAGTAGTATATATAGCTGATTTTTCCATATCTTCAATGTTTTTATTAAATATTAGAACTTTTCCTTTGTCTGGGGTCAATTCACCGGCAATTATTTTTAATAATGTGGACTTACCGCTTCCGCTTTTACCTTTTATTAAATAAGTTTTATTTTTCATAAACTTATAACTTACATTATTTAAAACTTTATTATTCCCATAAGAAAATTCTATATTTTCGATTTCAACAGCCACCTCAGAAGAATCAAAAATAGGGAATTTGAAATCTTTTTGTGAAAGATCAACTTCAGTTTCTCCTATAAGTCTTTTCTTAGCAACAAGACTCGACGCATAGTTATTATAAAGGGAAATCAATGCAACAACAGGTCCTGCTAAATAATTCATTAATTGTAATAATGTAATTACTTCTCCTATGGATATTATAGACCTGCTTACAAAAATTCCTCCAGTAAATAATATTACTATTTGACTAATATTGCTTATACCTTCAGAAAACACATCATTTAATATGTTCAGAAGCTTAAACGACTCTCTTTTGTCTTCATGGTCTTTAGAAATATTTTCATGAATTGACTTGATCCAGTTTATTCCATTGTATCTTATTAACTCTTTTTTTCCAGTAAGGGTATCCTCGATAAATTTTAAATAATTATCTGAAGAATTTACAAAGCTTTCTGATCTATTTTTTAATGCTTTTTGGCTAAATATAGGCACGATAAGAGGCAATGAGGAAGATATAAATGCAATTATAAAAAGCCTTATATCTATGCTTATTAAAGATATTGAAGTGAATATAAACACACTTAAAATATTAACAAAATTAAATTTATTCATCAACTGACCACTATAATAAATATCCAAGTTTTGAGAGTAGTCAACTAAATCAAATTTATCTCTGTTGTTTGTAAATTCGGAAAGGAATTTATTGTTTTTTATTTTATTCATTTCCTTATTAGAAATTTTAAAAGCAAGCTTGTAAGAAATCACTGGAAGTATTAATGTAAGTAAACCATAGATGAGCATTATTAAAACATTTTTTCTGAAAATATCAAATTGAGAATTAGTGAGATTGTCTACAAGAACTCCAAATAAAATTGCGATTCTTACTAAAACAAACGAATTTATTATGTAGAATAAATATGCAACTAATTTCATTTTATTGACCTCACTTTCATTTTTTTAGAGGGTATTCCTTTGAAAGTTTGATGCTTTAATTAATTTACCCTTCCATTTGTCAATAATTAAAAAGATAGTGCTCATTGGTTAATTGCAAAATCTATTGAATTTTTAATTTTGTATTTTGCAACTACATAATTAGCAGGCAACGATATAGAAAACAAATATTAATTACAGTATAATACTTTTCGTGACTAAAATCCATAAATTTGTAAGATTAACTTTTATGGTTGGCTATGCTTATTGATTGATAAGGGTAGAATTTAGATTTTCATTTGAGTAAATTGAAGAACATTCCTGCCACTTGTGTTTTAAAACAGTTGAATAGTTGAAGGTAATATAATATGATAAACATGAAGAAAGTGTAAGCTATCTAGCAGTTGATGTGATTGGAGGTGACACCATTTATTGTTCCAACCATAAACCATAAGAAGTTTGGTTTATGTCATACCCTACGAATAGGAAAATTTTGATAGTACCGCGTTATAAAAAAGAGCCTAGATAAAGTATTTTTAGACTCTGTTTAATTTTTTGTAAATTGCTATCCGTAGGGACAAAATAACAAGCTAATTTTATAACAGAAGCGTTAAATGTCAATTTGTAAATTTAGTTATAAAAGCTCTTATGTTTAATTACCATAAGAGCTTTTATCTTATTCAAACTTATAAAATATTAAGTTTATTTTGGAAGTTTTATTGTGATTGTAGTACCTTTACCAACTTCACTTTCCAATGTAATAGAACCATTGTGATATTCAACAATGTGTTTAACAATCGAAAGCCCTAGGCCAGAGCCTTCAATTTTTTTAGATCTTGACTTGTCTATTCTATAAAATCTTTCAAATATCCTGTCTTGTTCTTCTTGAGGTATCCCTATTCCAGTATCTTTTACAGAAATCAATCCATTATTTTCTTCATTTTTAACTGAAACTAAAACATTTCCATTTTCCACATTGTATTTTATAGCGTTGTCAATCAGATTATACACCAAATCTTCGATCATTCTCTTATTTGCCTTCACATGGGTTACTTCTCCATCAACTTCTAAATTTACTTTGTGAGATGCAGCTTGAGGCTTCAATTTGTGTACAACATCTTTTATGGTCTCATATAGGTCGATTTCTTCATATGTCTTTTCAACTGACTCGTCTTCTAGCTTAGAAAGGTTCAAAATGGATTCTATTAATGTAAGCAACCTCGTACCTTCCTTTTGTATTATACCAGCAAATTTTTTAACTTCTTCTCCTTCAGCCATTCCGTTTGCAATCATTTCAGCATATCCGTTTATTGAAGTCAGAGGTGTTTTAAGCTCATGGGAAACATTTGCAGTAAATTCTCTTCTTATTTTTTCAGCTTCTTTTAAGTTGTTCATGACAAGCTCGATTTGTTTCTTTTGTCTATTTATTGTTTCGACAAATGGTTTTATTTCTGGATAAATTTCTACATCTTCCACTTCTTCTCCTGATAAAATACTTTCAATATTGTCAGCAGCATTTTTAATAGGAGAAAGTACTATTTTAGATATTTTCGTAGATAACATATATAAAACCACAAGTATTAAAACTAGTATCGCTACCATAGGAGGTAGACTTGCTGTAAAGATTTCGCCAAAAGTTAAGTCATAATTTCCCATATTTGTGAAATACTCATAAAACAACACATCAAGTACAAGTGTCGTGACAATCAAAGTGGCTATTACAATTATTGTTAGGTACTTAAATATTCTCTTTTCCATAACTAACCTCCGAATTTATAGCCCACGCCTCTTACTGTTTGTATACTTTCTCCTGCTTCACCTAATTTCATACGCAAAGTCCTTATATGAACATCTACAGTCCGAGTTTCTCCTTCAAAATCAAAGCCCCAGACTTCATTCATGATTTGATCTCTAGATAAAACAATATTCATGTTTTTCATCAGATAATACAATAAATCAAACTCTTTTAAAGTTAAGTACACTTCTTTATCATTTACCCTTACTTCATGCTTTTCAACATCTAAAGTTAGATTTCCACTATTTAGGACAGAATTTTTATTTATGCCGACATATCTTCTTAAAACTGCTTTCACACGAGATATGAGTTCCATTACACCGAAAGGTTTTTCAATATAATCATCTGCACCCATATCCAATGCCTTTACTTTGTCGTACTCACTTGTCTTTGATGTGAGCATGATTACTGGAATATCTTTTGTGGACACCATAGTTCTAATTTTCTTAAGAATTGTATATCCATCTTCGCCCGGAAGCATTATATCCAATATATATAAATCAGGAGGTTTTTGTTCAAAAACCTCTTTTCCACTTTCAAAGCCAACTACTTCAAAGCCCTCTTTTTTCAGGGCATATGTGACCAATTCTCTTATTCCCTCATCGTCTTCAACTATATAAATTAGATTCAAATAAATCAACTCCAACTAAAATGTTCGCCAGTTATAGCGTAATAAACCCATTCAGCGATGTTTTGCGCATGATCTCCTATTCTTTCGAAATACTTTGCTATTAAAATAAAATCTACTGATTGTTCACTTGAATACTTTTGATCCCTTATATACTCTATAAGTTCATTTTTTACCATATCAAATAATTTATCTACTTTATCATCATAGTAAATTATCTCTACTGCTTTATCCACATCGCGATTTACAAATGCATTTATGGATTCTCTAACCATATAGATAGTCGCTTCAGCCATTTGAGGTATATCAATTAATTCTTTGAAGTATTTTTCATTTGCCATTCGAATGGTCAGTTCAGATATATCAGCAGCTTGATCTCCTATTCTTTCCATATCTGTTATCATTTTTAATGCTGATGATATAAGCCTTAAATCTTTTGCGACGGGCTGCTGTTGAAGGATTAATTTCAAACACAAATCTTCTATTTCTCTTTCTTTGTCATTGACTTCTTTATCTCCATTTGCAACTCTAGTAGCGAGTTCTACATCTTGATTTACAAGTGCAGATACAGCTGCTTCAATCCTACTTTCTATTAAATTTCCCATTTCAATTAATTCTTCATTTAATCTTTCGAGTTCTTGGTCAAATTTACTCCTCATAATCATCATCCCTTTTTATGATTTATACCACTATTATAATTGAAAAAAACCATATTTACCAAAATTTTTGATAAAAATGAGGTAAAATTAATGTAAAAATTGATATTATCTTAATCTTTCTATACTTTGATAATCTCCTAAGACAAGTTCATCTATTAGGCTACTTTCAACCATATCATCATAAGTATACATTTCATTAACATAATAACCATCTTTGTCAGTAGAAATTTAATTTTCTTCTATCCACAAAAAACATTTTTTAGTATCATTTTTCACTATATTCAAAGTATCGTAGTCTATTTCATTAATTACACTTACTGAATCTACAAAGAAATCATAATAATTATTTAACAAAGACATGATGCTGCCTCGACTATATACAGCTTCTTTTGGAACTT
>DAONLG010000033.1:0-15768 GCA_035406565.1 Soehngenia sp. | reverse complement strand
AGTGCCAGATAGCTTGATCTTTTCTGCGAGATCTCTAGAGTGAATTTCTCCTAAATCTTTTTCTCTAGCAGCATATATATCAGCTATAATAACTTTGTCTGCATCAACGAAAGCCTTTGCAAAACCATCTAATAATATCTTCGTTCTAGTAAAAGTATGAGGTTGAAACACACAATATATTTTTTCATTAGTAGATTTTCTAATGGCTCTTAAAGAAGCCATTATCTCTGTTGGATGATGAGCATAATCATCAATTATCTTTACATCTCCTAATAATCCTTTATACTCAAGTCTTCTGTGAACTCCATTAAAACGAGATAATTTATTTAGTATATCTCTATCTTCCATTCCTATCAAGCTAGATACACAATAAGTTGCCAATGCATTGTATATATTGTGTTCTCCCATTACATTCAATTTTACATTTCCTATTAAATTTTGTTCTTTATAAATGTCAAATGACGGATTTCCGTGTACATCATACTCAATATTCTTTGCAGTTATTGAAGCATCATTATTGATTCCAAAAGTAATTATATTTGAATTGGCGTGAACCAATATAGAATTGATATTTTCATCATCTATATTGACGACTAAGTATCCATCTTTTGGGATGTTTTTAAAATATCCCTTAAATGTTTCTTTTATATGTTCAATCCCTTTAAAATAATCTAGATGATCTTCATCTATATTTAAGATTACAGCAATTGTAGGATAATATTTTAAAATATTTGCTTTGTATTCGCAAGCTTCAGTCAAGATTAAATCATCCGAACCTAATTTAACATTACCTCCAATATCATCTAAATTCCCACCTATTAACATTGTTGGATTCAAATCTGAGAAATTGAGAACAGTAGCGAGCATACTCGTAGTTGTTGTTTTCCCATGAGTGCCTGAAATTGCTATGCTTTCTTTGTAGTTTTTCATCAATGCTCCTAAAAAGGTTGCTCTATCAACTAATGGTATTTTTTTTTCAATACAAGCATTCAGTTCAACATTATCATTTGAGACGGCATCTGTGTAGATGACTAAATCCGCATCATCTATATTTTTAGCATCATGGCCGATAAATACTTTTATGCCAATACTTTCCAGATGATCGGTGACTTTACTTTTTTTGGCGTCTGAACCAGTCACTGCAAATCCTTTATAAAATAGTATTTCTGCTAAGCCGCTCATGCTTATGCCACCAATTCCAATAAAATGAATTTTTTTGAAAATTTTTTCATATATATTAAATTCAAACATTTACTTTCCCCCTGAAGACGTATATAATCAATATATAGTATTATATTTTTATCTTTATTTATTTGTTTCCGGATAAATTATACCACAATGAAATAATTATTAAATACTTTTTTAAAGTTTATATAAAATAAAGGTATTTTTCAAAAAAATTAGAATATATATATTTGAATGTGATTGTTTAGTCAAGGAAGGTGGTGAGACTATGAAGATAACAGACGTAAGGGTAAGAAAAGTAACAGAAGAAGGTAAAATGAAGGCAATAGTATCTGTGACTTTTGATGATGAATTTGTAGTTCATGATATTAAAGTCATAGAAGGGCAAAATGGGTTATTCATTGCTATGCCAAGCAGAAAAATGGCAGATGGTGAATTTAGAGACATCGCTCACCCAATTAATGCCACCACAAGGCAAAAAATCCAAGAAGCAGTATTTGAAGAGTATGAAAAAACATTGGCACAAGAACATTCAGAAAAAGCCGAAACTAACGAGTAAAAAAGCCTTAAGGCTTTTTTACTTTTTTTGACATCAATTTTATTAATTATTTATTCAATTTTTTATGGACTTATTTATTTTTTGGGTTAAAATAAATAAAGGGGAAAAAACAAAAGGTGGTGATAGATTGAATATTGGAATTATTCTTGCTGCAGGAGAAGGCAAGCGAATGAAATCTAAACATGCAAAAGTTTTACATAAGATTTGTGGTAAACCTATGATATCATATGTTATAGAAGAAGCTCACAGGGCAGGTATCCAAAAGATAATTGTCGTCGTAGGACATAAAAAAGAAGAGCTAATGGAGTATTTAAAAGATTTTGATATAATCATCAAAGAGCAGCCCATTGAAGAGACAAGCCCATATGGCACTGCTTTTGCAGTATCTCAAGCTATTGATGAAGTGCAAGATGACGACAACGTCATTGTGTTGTGCGCAGATACGCCTCTAGTTACAAGTGAATCTATAAGTAGTCTGATTGAATATCATAAAAATACTCAAAGCGCTGCTACTGTATTAACCACGGAACTTGAAGATCCTACTGGATATGGTAGAATAATAAGTGATGATAATGGAGATTTAATTAAGATAGTAGAAGATAAAGATGCATCTTGCGATGAGAAAAAAATTAAAGAGATAAATTCTGGAATTTATTGCTTTAATGGAAGATCATTAAAAGAATCAATAGGGAAAATAGGGAATGAAAATAAGCAAAATGAATACTATTTAACTGATGCTATCGAGATATTAAATTCAGAAGGCGTAAAGGTGAGTGCCTATAAGATAAATGATTGTGAAGAGATCTTAGGTGTTAATAGCAGAGAGCAACTAGCTATGGCCGCTAAAATAATGCAAAAGAGAATAAATAAATTTCATCTAGACAATGGGGTAACTATTGTGGATTTAGATAACACATATATTGAACCAAATGTGGTTATTGGAAGTGACACGGTAATTTACCCAGGAGCGATGATCGAAACTAATTCGATTATTGGACAGAATTGCAAGATTGTTGGCAATACAAGGATTGTAAATAGTGTAATTGGAAATGGGTGCGACATTGATTCAACACTTATTGAATCAAGTAAAATTGGGAGCAATTGCCATATAGGGCCTTTTGCTCATTTAAGACCTAATTGTAATATTGGCAGCAATGTTAAAATTGGAAACTTTGTTGAGATTAAAAATTCTAATATAGGTGACAATTCTAAAGCTGCTCATCTATCATATGTTGGAGATGCTGATGTAGGCAAAAACGTAAATATTGGATGCGGAGTAGTTTTTGTTAATTATGATGGTAAGAATAAATTTCGCTCTACTATAAAGGACAACGCTTTTATAGGAAGTAACTCGAATTTAGTAGCTCCTGTTGTCATTGAAGAATATGGCTATGTTGCAGCAGGGTCTACTATTACTGATGATGTAAATGAAGGTGATCTTTCAATAGCTAGAGCAAGGCAGGTAAATATACCAGGATGGGTTGAGAAAAAGGGGTTTAAAAATCACAAATAACTAGGAGGATATTGTAAATGAATCTTTGCTATGGGGAGATTAAAGTTTTTAGTGGCAATGCAAATAAAGAGCTTGCTAAGAAAATATGTGAGGAAATGGGTGCAAGACTCGGTGATTGTGAAGTATCAACTTTTAGCGATGGGGAGATAAATGTTGATATAAGAGAGACTGTCAGAGGTGCTGATGTATTTATCATACAACCAACTTGTTCACCTGTAAATGACAATTTAATGGAGCTATTAATCATGATTGATGCTGTAAAAAGAGCTTCTGCAGGCAGGGTAAATGCTGTCATTCCTTATTATGGATATGCAAGACAAGATCGAAAAACTAAAGCAAGAGAGCCAATAACTGCAAAATTGGTTGCAAATTTGATAGCTGTTGCTGGAGCGGACAGAGTTGTCTCAATGGATTTACACGCAGGGCAGATCCAAGGATATTTTGATATTCCGGTAGATCATTTATCAGGCATACCATTGCTAGCAAATTACTTTAAAAACATAATAGATGAGGACACTGTGATAGTATCACCTGATTTAGGAGGTGTTACTAGATCGAGAACTTTTGCTAATATTTTAGATCTTCCAATAGCAATCATAGAAAAAAGGCGACCAAAAGCAAATGTATCCGAGGTTATGAATGTGATAGGAGATATAGAAGGTAAAAATGTAATATTAGTAGATGACATTGCAGACACTGCTGGAACAGTTGTAAAAGCTGCAAGTGTTCTAAAAAATTTCGGTGCTAAAAAAGTATATGGTTGTGCTACTCATGGAGTACTTTCAGGACCAGCCATAGAGAGAATTCAGGATTCTGTAATGGAGAAGTTTGTAATTACAGATACAATACCACTACCAGAATTAGCAAGAATTGATAAAATTGATATTGTAAGTGTTGCACCTTTGTTTGCTGAAGCTATTAAAAGAATTAATAGCAATCAATCAGTTAGTATAATTTTCAATTAATGTAGGGGGATGGTTCGGTGATCATTATTGCCGGGCTAGGTAATCCAGGCCGTGAGTATATAAATACAAGACATAATATAGGCTATATGGTCATTGATGAACTAGCTAAAAGAAACAATGTTGATGTAGATAGAATTAAATTTGACAGTTTAACCAAAGAGATAAATTTATATGGGGAAAAAGTGCTTTTACTTAAGCCTATCACATATATGAACAACAGTGGAATTGCTATAAAAAAAGCTGTGTCATTTTATAAGATACCACTTGAAAATTTATTAGTGATATATGATGATATTGATATAGATTTTGGATCTATTAGGATTAGAAAGAAGGGTTCCGGTGGAACTCATAACGGAATGAAGTCTGTAGTAAAAGAATTGAACAACACTGAGTTTCCAAGGATTAGAATAGGTGTTGGAAAGAAGCCGCCAGGCTGGGATTTAGCAGACTTTGTTTTGAGCGATTTTACTAAGGAAGAAAAGGTAAAGATTGAAGAGAGTATAAAATTAGCTTGTGATGCAGTAGAAGTATTTATCAAAGATGGAATTGATAAATCTATGAATTTATATAATAATTAACTTACATGCCCAGGTAATACCTGGGCTTAAGGTGTTAAAGAGGGATAGTATGAGGGATGTTTTAATTGATCCATTAATGAATTTAGATTCATATAAAAAATTAAATGAGAGCATAGCAAATAAAGAATTTCCAATTATGATCCATGGATTGATTGAAGAAAATCTCTTACATTTAGCATATGCTCTAAATAGGCATATAGATAGACAAATAATTGTCATTACGGCAGAAGAAACAAGTGCTAAAAAATTAGCAGAAGATATAAGGGCTATGTCGAATTATGCAGATGTAGAGTATTTTCCAAAAAAAGAAGTAATATTTTATGACATAGAAGCATTGAGTAATCAAATTACACATGAAAGATTGAGAATACTTTATAGACTAGTAAATAAAGAGAACATAATCCTGACATTAAGTGCACAAAGCTTATTTGATATAATTATCAAAAGAGAAATCTTTGAAAGTACTACGATAAATTTAGATTTAAATAGTAAAGTTGAATTAGGTTCACTGCAGAATAAATTAGTTCAGATGGGGTATGAGAGAGTAAACTTAGTAGAAGGAAAAGGGCAATTCAGCATAAGAGGCGGGATTGTTGATATTTATTCACCAAATTATTCAAATCCTTTAAGAATTGAATTATTTGATGATGAAATTGATTCTATAAGGTATTTTGATGTCATGTCCCAGAGGACAATTAATAATTTAGAGAAAATAGCAATTATTCCTTCAAAAGAAATTATTTTATCTGAACCTCAGAAGAAAAATATTGCCGAAAATTTAAAAAGAGATTTGAGTAAATATGTAAATAAAACTAAGAACTCAAGGGTAAGTGAAATTGCTTCAAATAAGTTTAATCCAATAATCGAAAGCTTAAATGAGAACAGTGAGTTAGCTAATTTAGATTTAATTTTGCCTTATGTGGATGAATATATCAAAAGCAGTGTTGTAGACTATTTTTGTTTAGATAGTATAGTGCTATTAGACGAAGTAAAAAGCATAGAAGAGAAAATTAAAGTAAGTAGGGAGATACGTAATTCGGAACTATTAGAGTTATTTGAAACTGGAGAAGTGCTCAATTCTCATTTGAACTTAAACTATGATTACTCAAAACTTGTAAAAGCCTTAAAAGATAAAAATATAATCACTAAAAGTTTTTTCTTAAAACCTGATGAGGATTTCCCACCAAAAGCAATCTACCAGATTTCAGCAAAACAAGCCTCATTTTATGCTAATAATTTTAATTTTCTTATTGAAGATTTAAAAAGGTATATGTTTCGTGGATATAAAACATTGATTTTTTCTGGAACTTTAGAACGTGCAAACAGATTAAAAACTCAACTCAATGAAGCTTCAATAAATGCTGCATTAATTGAAGATGAAGATACTTTTATTCAGTCATCTCAAGTTTTTATAATTCCTAGGAGCTTAGAGAAGGGATTTGAATATGAAAATGCGAAATTTGCGCTGATAAGTGATAAAGATATATTAGGCAGCAATAAAAGAGCAAAGAAAGCAAGAAAGAAAAAAGTAAAATCAAATGATGCAATATCATTAGGAGATTTAAATGAAGGGGATTATGTAGTTCATGAAAATCATGGTATTGGTCAATATTTAGGTATAGTTCAACTTGATGTGGATGGTGTAAAAAAAGATTATCTCTCTATCGCATATAGAGGTAAGGACAAACTTTATCTACCTATAGACCAAATGAATATGATTCAAAAATATGTTGGTAATGATACTACTTTACCTAAAGTAAACAGCCTTGACAGCATTGAATGGGTTAAAAAGAGGAATAAGACTAAAAGAGCTATTGAAGAAATGGCAAAAGATCTTGTCGAACTTTATGCAAAGAGAGAACATATTGAAGGCTATGCATTTTCACCTGATACGCCATGGCAGAAAGAATTTGAAGATAGTTTTCCGTATGAGGAAACAGAAGGACAATTGCGAGCAATAGAGGAAATTAAAGCTGATATGGAAAAGAAAAGGCCTATGGATAGACTCCTATGCGGAGATGTAGGGTATGGAAAAACAGAAGTAGCATTGAGAGCTGCATTTAAAGCTGTAATGGATGGCAAACAAGTGGCGATACTAGTCCCAACAACGATATTGGCACAACAGCACTATAATACGGCGATTGAGAGATTTTCTAATTTTCCTGTTAAGATTGGTTTGTTAAGCAGATTTAGTACCGCGAAAACCATACAAAACACTTTGTCTATGATAAGAAAAGGATCTATAGACATAGTAATAGGAACTCATAGGATTTTATCGAAGGATGTTGTATTTAAAGATTTGGGATTGCTGATAATTGATGAGGAACAAAGGTTTGGAGTTAAACACAAAGAGGCATTAAAGAAACTCAAAGAAAATGTAGACTGTTTGACTTTAAGTGCGACACCTATTCCAAGAACTTTAAATATGGGTTTAATAGGAATTAGAGATATGTCTGTAATTGATGAACCACCTGAGGAAAGATATCCAGTACAAACTTATGTTTCAGAATTGAATAAATCCTTAATCAGAGAAGCAATACTTAAAGAGATATCAAGGGGAGGACAAGTTTACTATGTATACAATAAAGTGGAGTCTATTGATAAGATAGCATATGAACTTGAACAACTAGTACCAGAGGCAAGCTTTAGTGTAGCACATGGACAAATGACAGAAAGACAGCTAGAAAATGTCATGATAGATTTTATAAACAATGAGGTCGATGTTTTAGTTTGTACTACAATCATTGAAACAGGGATGGATATTCAAAATGTTAACACCATAATAATACATGATGCAGATAAATTTGGATTATCTCAGCTTTATCAGCTTAGAGGTAGAGTTGGGAGGACAAATAGACTCGCATATGCATATTTGATGTATCAAAGAGATAAAGTTTTAAGTGAAGTAGCACAGAAAAGACTAAAAGCAATTAAAGATTTCACAGAGTTTGGAGCAGGGTTTAAGATTGCGATGAGAGATTTAGAAATTAGAGGAGCAGGAAATTTACTTGGTCTTAGCCAACACGGCCATATCGAAAACATCGGTTATGATTTGTACATCAAATATTTACAAGAAGCAGTTCAAAGAGTTAGAGGGGTTAAAGTAATAGATAAGATTGATACTACAGTAGATTTAAAGCTAGATGCATATATAAGCTCTTTTTATATTGAAGAAGAAGAACAAAGAATAGAGATATACAGAAAAATATCCTCAGTTGAGAATAAAGAGGACATTGAAGAATTAATGGATGAACTGATAGACAGATATGGAGATATTCCGCAACCTGTTCTCAACCTAATGACTATTTCTTATATCAGGTATCTTGCAAGTAAGAACAATATAATTAGCATTCAACAAATCGATAAGGGCATAAAAGTTAATTTTGTAAATGCTAATTCTATATCTCTAGAGCTCATTTCATTGTTGACAGATAGATATAAAAACAATATATTATTTAGTTTAACAAAGGATGCCAATATCACTCTAAGGCTTAAAAATGATATTTTGGGCTCTACTTTAGAACTAATGGAAATGATAGATGCATTTAATAATGAACAAAAAATAGCTGAGGAAGTGATCGTTTGAGAAAGATTAGAATAATAACGGTATTTGTATTGCCACTTTTATTAATTCCATTTATATCGGGATGTTCTACTGACAAAGAAGGAGTAGCAGCAATAGTAAATGGAGAGGAAATATCTGTTGATGAGTATAATAAAGAATACGAAATTTACAAAGCTTTATTTATCTATCAAAACGGAGAAGACGCACTTTACAAAAAAACATCGGATGGAAAGACCTATGAAGATACATTAAAGAGAGATGTATATGATAAAATCATACTTGAAAAAATCATTGAACAAGATTTTAATAAAAGTGGATTGAGCATAGATTCTAAAGAGTTAGAAGAATACATTGATGAATCTCTAGGTGAAGTAAAAGATGAGTTCGGCGATTTTATAGAAAAAATAGGTATGAGCTGGGAAGATGCAAAAAGGATGCAAAATGCCGAATTGATGGTAAATAAGCACAGAGATCATTATGCTGAAACATTAAGTATAAGTGAATCTGAAATAAAAGAGTATTATAATAAATATAAAGATGATTTAATTAAGTACAGACTAAGTCAAATTTACTTGGATGATGAACAAAAAGCCAATGAGCTTTTAGATAGATTAAAAAAAGGGGAAAAGTTTGAAGAAATAGCTAAAATAGAATCTAAAGATAGCATTTCAGCTGTAAATGGAGGAGATATTGGATATATTAAAAAAGGAGAAAATTTATTATTAGACGAATATGTAAAAGAGTTAGAAGTGGGAGAGTTCAGTGAAGTTATCAATGCTTCAAACGGTTTTTACATCATTAAATTGACTGATGTAAAAGAATCTTTAAATGATTTAAAAGATGATGTAATTAAAGAAATAAAAGACAAAAAATATATTGAGTATCTTTCAGAACTAAGAGATAAAGCAAAAATTAAAGATTATTATGATGATATAGAGTAATTAATCCAGGAGGATAAATACATGTCTAAACAAAACAGCTTTGTAAAAGGCGCTGCTATTTTGGGAATGGCAGGAGTTATAGTAAAAATATTAGGGGCAGTTTATAGAATTCCTCTTTCTAATATAATTAAAGCTGAGGGAATGGGGTATTATCAAACAGCCTACCCATTTTATGTGCTTCTTCTTACTATTTCAACTTCAGGGATTCCAGTAGCTGTCGCTAAGATAGTTTCAGAAAAGAGAGCATTAGGAGATTACTTAAATGCACAAAAAGTATTTAAAACAGCACTAACTGTAATGGCGATTGCCGGGGTAGTTACTTCGGCTGTGCTCTTAATATTTGCAAATAAAATAGTGAATTTCCTCGGAAATCCCAATGCATATTATGCTTTGATAGCATTGACACCAGCCCTTTTATTTGTGCCGATAATGTCAGCTTTTAGAGGATTTTTTCAAGGCAGACAAAACATGGTTCCCACAGCATTATCTCAAATCGTAGAACAACTATTCAGAGTAGTGTTTGGGCTAACCTTAACTGTTATATTGCTAGACAAAGGGATTCCGATAGCTGCAGGAGGTGCATCTTTAGGGGGTTCTGTTGGAGCAATATTTGGGACAATTTGCATAGTTGTTATATATTATTTATTTAGGAATACATTGAAGAAAGAATCTCTTAAATCCATAGAAGCTAAGGAATATCCTGCAAAAAGTATAATAAGAGATATACTGTTAATTGCTATACCGATAACAATTGGATCTGCGATTGCACCGATCATGGATGCAATAGATGCTAGTCTGGTTTTAAGAAGGCTTCAATCAATTTCTTTTACCCAACAACAGTCAAATGCTTTGTATGGGCAATTAAAAGGCATGGCACAAACTTTGATCAATTTACCTCAAGTTTTTTCAATGGCAATAGCAATGAGTTTGGTTCCAGCAATTTCATCATTTAAGGCAAAAAATTCAATGGAGGAATTAAATGCTACGATATCATCTGGGATAAGGATCACTTTGCTCATAGGATTGCCATGTGCATTAGGCATATTCGTTTTAGCTGAACCGATAATTAGACTTTTGTATTTTAATAACACTGAACAGGTTATCGTAAGCACAGGAAGAATACTTAGATATTTATCTTTTGGGGTTATATTTTTGACTTTAGTTCAGTCTTTAACAGCCATTATTCAAGGACTCGGAAAGCCTTTTATACCTGTAAGAAATTTATTTATTGGAGCTTTAGCTAAAGTAATACTTACTTATACATTAACAGCTATACCTTCAATAAACATCATCGGGGCTGCGATAAGTACTGTTGCTGCTTATTTAATAGCATCAGTGCTAAATTTAAAATATGTCATAACAAGAGGAAAAATTCATTTAAATTTAAAAGATATATTCATTAAACCATTTACTTCTTCTGTTATTATGGCCCTATTTGCTGCTTTAGGGTACTACATAGTGCATCTATTTGCAGGCAACACAATATCTACATTGGTTGCAGTAATCTTAGGAGTGGTATCCTATGTCATTGCATTATTTATTACAAAAACTATTACAAAAGAAGACATATTATTGATGACAAAAAATGAAAAAATATTAGCTATCGCAGATAAATATTTGTAGTTGGAGGTTCTTATGAAAAAAATTAACATAATAGGTCTTGGGTGTGGCAATGTAGATTCTCTGACATTGGGAGCAATAGAGAAAATTCAAAAGGGCTACAAAAACATACTAAGAACTATTAATCACCCTACAGTTGAGTATTTCTATGACAAAAACATTCCATTCATAAGCATGGACTATCTATACGAGAGTGAAATGAGTTTTGAAGAAGTATATGAAAAAATAGTAGATAGATTATTTGAAGAGCTAGAATTAAGTGAGGAGATTAACTATATTGTTCCAGGTCACCCGATGGTAGCTGAAAAAACAGTGTCTTATTTAATAGAAAAAGCGGCATTGAAAACAGTGGAGGTTGAAATACTCCCAAGCGAAAGTTTTATTGAACCTATTTTGACAGCATTAAAAATAGATCCAATCGATGGGATGAAGATCATTGATGCTATAGAAATAAAATCAACACAATTAGATATAAATTCAAATCTAATAATATGTCAAGTATACAATAAAAGAGTAGCTTCTGAAGTCAAACTAGCGCTATCTGAAGTTTATGGTGATGAGTATGAAGTCAGTTTAGTCCACTACGCAGGCATAAAAGATAAAGAAATCATTGAAAAAATAAAAGTAATGGATATAGATAGATCTAAAAACATCGGAGCATTGACCACACTAGTAGTTTCAAAAATAGATAAAGATAAATTTACTGTATATGATTTTAATGACTTAGTGGACATTGTTAGAAAACTGCGCTCTGAAAATGGTTGTCCATGGGATAGAGCTCAGGATCATTTCACATTAAGAGAAAACTTAATTGAAGAAGCATACGAGGTAGTAGAAGCTATAGAAGAAGAAAATTTCAATCACCTAGCTGAAGAACTAGGAGATTTGATGCTTCAAGTGCTGTTACATACTCAGATAGCTTCTGAAAATGGCGATTTTTACTTGATTGATGTCACAACAAATCTTGCTAACAAGTTAATTACAAGACATCCTCATGTTTTTTTAAAAAAAACACTGGTAAATCCTGATAAAGTAGTATATAATTGGAATATGATAAAGTATGGCTCTAGATCCATTGATACTTTGTCTGGTAGAATGGACAATATTCCTAAATTACCGTCTCTAATCAGAAGTAAAAAAGTGCAAAAATTAGCTTCGGAAGTGGGATTTGACTGGCATGATATAGATGGGCCGATGAAAAAGGTAATAGAGGAATATGATGAAGTACTTGAGCTTATTGAAAATGGAGAAAAAGATTCATTACGCTATGAAGAAGAATTAGGCGATTTATTGTTTTCCATTGTCAATTTGGCGAGATTTTTGAAAGTCGATCCTGAGATTGCTCTGCACAGAGCTATAGATAAATTCATAGATAGGTTTAGAGTAGTCGAAGAATTGGCACAAGAAAAAGAGAGAAAGTTGCTTGAAATGTCTATAGAAGAATTGGATGAATTATGGGACCAAGCAAAGAGTCGCTTAAATGACACAACTAAATAATTACTCAATATTAGTTAAAATTAAAGGAGGAGTAAAAATGAACAAAGCAGAATTAATAGCTAGCATTGCAGAAAAGAGCAATCTCACAAAAAAAGACGCAGAATCAGCATTAAATGCATTCATGAAATCAGTTGAAGAGGCTCTAGTTGCAGGAGACAAAGTTCAACTAGTTGGGTTCGGAACATTCGAAGTAAGAGAAAGAAAAGCAAGAGAAGGCAGAAATCCAAGAAATCCTGAAGAAGTAATAAAGATTCCAGCTTCAAAGGCACCTGTTTTCAAAGCTGGGAAAGCTCTCAAAGAAAGTGTAAATGTAGCCAAAAAAGGTAAAAAGAAATAAAAAATCAGGTCTATGACCTGGTTTTTTTTTACAGGGGTGAGAACATGAGAATTGATAAATTTCTTAAAGACACAAGAATAATAAAACGAAGAACAATAGCTAAAGAAGCTTGTGATGAGGGTAAAGTTTATATAAATGGTAAGGTTGCAAAAGCTGGAGATGAAGTAAAACCTAAAGATATAGTAGAAATACGATTTGGAAATAAAAACTTAAAAATTGAAGTAATAAACACAAAAGAAAATGTTTCTAAAGCTGAAGCAGCAGAAATGTATAAAATAATAGAATAGATATTGATATTAATTTTGAAAAGTGAGATAATTCTATATATGATATTTAGGTGGTGATTATATGTCTAAGAATAAAAGGAAAAAAAAGACAAACAAAAAGGGATTTAGAATCCATCATCTCCTCATACTTATAATAATCGTTTATACTACTATAACATTTTTCAATCAACAAAACATGAAAAAAGACCTTACGCTTCAAAAAAATAAATTAGAGGCGGAAGTAAAAGAATTAGACAATGAAATCACAAACTTAGATGCTCAAATAAAACAAAGCGGTACTTTATCATTTGTGGAGAAAGTGGCAAGAGATGAGTACGGGCTAGTAAAACCAAGAGAAATAATATATATTGACAAAAACAAGGCAGATGAAAATGATCTTTTAAACAAATAAATAGACCCGAGAACTATATTTAAATTAACATGAAAATTTGATATCAATAAAACCAACAGCATCAGCTAATATCATATTGTTATGTTTATCTAAATGTTTAATAAGCATGTCAATTGAAGATAATAGATTGACAATTAATAAATCCTGATATATACTTAACGTATATTATTAGTCTAAGGAGGAAGAATTAATATATGCCCCTATCTGTAGGAGAAATAGTTGAGGGTACTGTAACAGGTATTACAAATTTTGGAGCTTTTGTTGAGCTTCCAGATGGAAAAAGTGGTTTGGTACACATCTCTGAAGTTTCACATGAATACGTAGAGAAAGTATCAGATTATCTAAAAAAAGACCAAAAGGTCAAAGTAAAAGTCTTATCAATCTCAAATGACGGGAAGATCAGCCTGTCTATTAGACAAGCAAAACCGAAGACTTCAAAACCAGCTGATATTGACTGGCATAAGTCTGATGAAAGACAGAAAAACTTATCGTTTGAGGATATGTTAAATATGTACTTAAAAGATAGCAACGAGAAGCTTGATCAAATGAAATCGAGGGATAATAGAAAAAGCAGTGGAGTGAGGAGTAAAAAAGCAGGATATAGTGATTAATTAAACCGGGTTTCCCGGTTTTTTGTTTATCTAAGGGAAAAGGTGAGTTAATGTACGATATATTCGATAAATTTTATGAAAATATCATAGAATACAATTTAATAAATAAAAATGACAATATTGTCGCTGGCATATCCGGTGGTATTGACTCTGTAGTATTATTTGATTTATTGGTTAGACTAATGAACATCATAGATTATAATCTTTATGTTGCACATGTAAACCATGGTGTAAGAGGCGATGAAGCGGATAGGGATGAGCGATTTGTAGAAAAATTATCCCAAAGATACAATATCCCATTTTACAGCAGGAAAGTAGATATGAATGGATATGCAAAGGAAAAGAAAATTTCTTCAGAAGAAGCTGGTAGAATACTTAGATATGAATTTTTTAGAAAGATATTAAATGATGTTGGCGGCGGGAAAATTGCAGTAGCTCATAATAAAAATGACCAAGCAGAAACAGTGATGTTAAGAATAATAAGAGGAACTGGCATAGACGGGCTAAGAGGTATGCAATTTCAAACACAAGATATAATAAGACCAATACTTAATATAAAGAGAAATGAGCTTGAAGAATATTTAACAGCACATAAGCTAGATCATGTTGAAGACTATACAAATGTTGAAACTGTATATCAAAGGAATAAAATAAGACTGGAACTTTTTCCGTATATTGAAGAGAATTTTAATCCAAATATAGTAGACAGTTTATACAGGCTATCTAAAAACGCTCAAATTGATTCAGATGCACTAGATATAATCGCTGAAAAAAAATATAATTTATTGGTGAAAAAAAAAAGACAATAATAGTATAATCATTGAAGGCGCACTTTTAAATAAAGAATTACCTGCAATTAAAAATCGAATAATTAGAAAAGCAATCTTTTGCCTGTGCAATGATATCATTGATATTGAAAAAAAACATATTGAGCTAGTGACTGATCTGTTAGAAAAAAACATGACAGGGAAAAGCCTAAATATAACAAAAGGCATAGTAGCGAGAATTTCCTATGGAAATCTCTATTTAGAGTTATCAAATCAACCTATAAAGACAGTATTTAAACCGAAGGAATTGTCTATAGGAGAAAACATTGCTGAAGAACTAGGATTAAAATTGATGATTGAGGAAATAGATTTAAAAGATGTAAAATATAATTTAACAAATACAAAATATTTCGATTATGATAAAATAGAATGGCCGATTATATTGAGAACAAGGAGAGAAAATGATATATTTTATCCTTTAGGCTTAGGAGGCAAGAAAAAGCTCAAAAAATATTTCATAGATAAAAAAATACCACAAGAAGAAAGAGATAGAATTCCTCTTGTATGTGATAGCAATAATATTATTTGGATAATAGGCTATGATATTTCGGATATTTTTAAGATTACAAATAAAACACAAAGGGTATTAAAAATGCAGTACCAAAAATATTGATTTGGAGGTATTTAGGTGGAGGATCAAATAATTAAAGAAATTTTAGTTACTGAAGATCAAATTAAGAAGAGAGTAAAGGAATTAGGAGAACAGATTACTAAAGATTATCAAGGCAAAGAGCCAGTAGTTGTAGGTATATTAAAAGGAGCTGTAGTGTTTTTATCTGATCTAATAAGAGAGTTAAAAATACCAATTCATATTGACTTTATGGCTGTTTCTAGTTATGGCAAATCAAGTATATCTACTGGAGAAGTTAGAATAATAAAAGACTTAGACTTT
>DAONLG010000032.1:0-15952 GCA_035406565.1 Soehngenia sp. | reverse complement strand
ATGAAATATAATCAAAAGACTCATCTTTGATGATTGTTTGTTCTGGCTTAATAAGCTTGATAATGTTATTATTATCTATTATTTGAGTATCTATATTTAGATCCGATAGTTTTTTTAAAAGGAATATATTAGCAAGAGAGTGATCTAGTCTTGACCCAGTTGCACCCACCAATGTAATGTTTTCAGGTTTTTGAGGTAGTATTAATTCAATTGCTATTTCTGTATCTGATTTATCCTTTTCTTTCGGATATACGATAGTTTTAACGCCTTTTGATTCTAAATATAAAATCGATTTTTCATTGATTGAATCTAAATCACCTACTAAACAATCAGGTAATTTATTGATTTTGAGTAGTTGCTCTACTCCTGAATCTGCTGCTATTATAACATCATTTTGCTCATATAATGACATTAACTTATCTTCATTTATTTCATTACCACCTGATACTACTAGAGCTTTCATTCTTTCACCTATCTTTATCTATTATTTACAATATATTTTTTCAATGGTTTCCAAATTATAATTAATACTATTAAAGAAATAATTAATTCAGGAACTAAATATGTTGCATTATATATAAATGAATAAATAATTGGATTTTGGTTTCCTGCATATTCAGAGAAAAAAACCACACCAGATATAACATGAGAAATCAATCTACCAAATACAGCTAAAGTAGTCCATAATATCATTGGAAAATATCCGTTTTTTTGATCTGATCTTAATTTTGCAAAACCTGCAATGCCTAAAATTCCAAATGCTATTGGGTAGTCTAACAGTAATTGAATCGGGTGGAAAAAATAAGGCTTTAAAATAAAATCTAATATTCCGTAAATTGCTCCAACAGAAATTCCAGGTATTACACCCCACCTCAATGAATAAATAATTATTGGTATCATTTTCCCAGCTGATACACTTCCCCCATTTGGCATTTGGTAGATTTCGATGTATCCTAATAAAATTGATAACGCAATCATCATGCCTCCTTCAGCTAACATCAGTACATTTGAGTTCCTCTTCATTTTTATTCCTCCTTTTTTTATAAAAAAAACTCATTGAGCGGTTTTCAATGAGTATATTTCTATACACACTTCCCTCCGCTAGTATTACCTAGTTCAGGTTATAAGGGTCGGGATAAAATCCTCTCTCAGCTAATGCCCCCCTAGTGTTGAAGCTTATTCTATTAACTTTAATATATCATATTAGTGATGGATTAACAATATATATTATTCACTTAATGCAATTTTAAATTGTTCTGTACGAGCTCTTACATCATTATATGAAAAAATATCTGAGCCAATCACCAATATATCAGCTCCTAATTCTGCAATATGCTTTGCATTATCTAATTTTATGCCACCATCCACTTCAATTAGGATACTAGAATAATCAGAACTTATCCTGTTTTTTAAAGTTTCTATTTTCCTTTCTACTGCCTTTATAAAACTTTGACCCCCAAACCCAGGATTTACTGACATTATTAATATCATATCTAATTCATCCATAATATATTCTAGTATATCGAGAGGAGTAGCAGGATTTAATGAAACCCCAGCTTTTATACCTCTTGATTTAATTAGTTGAATAGTTCGATGTAAATGTGTAGTTGCTTCTGCATGTATGGTTAATATATCTGCGCCTGCATCTATAAAATCATCTATATACCTTTCTGGCTTATCAATCATTAAATGAACATCTAGAGGTATTGAACTGATTTTCTTTATGCTCTTTATTATTGGCATACCAAAGGTTATATTAGGCACGAAATTCCCATCCATTACATCTAAATGTATTAGATCTGCGCCACCTAATTGAATATCCAGAATTTCTTGTTTCAAGTTTAAAAAATCTGCAGATAAGATTGAAGGTGCAATTCTTGTCACATCAAAACCTCCTATTATTTTTAATTTCATTTAACATAGAAATATAATTTTCATATCTGGATTTATAAATTTTGTTATTTTTAACTTGACTTATTACAAAACAGCCAGGTTCATTAATATGCAGACAATTACTAAATTTGCACTTCTGTGAGTTTTTATATATGTCTATGAAGTAAGTATCAAGTTTATTTTTATCAATATGATTTATATCCAGACTACTAAACCCAGGAGTATCCGATACAAAAGTATTTTCTTGTAATTTAAATAACTCCACATGTCTTGTTGTATGTTTTCCTCTAGATAATTTTTTACTAATTTCTCCTGTTTTCAAATTTAAAGCTGGGTTAATGGCATTAAGTAATGAGGATTTTCCAACTCCAGATGGTCCTGAGAACACACTAATCTGATTTTGTAATAGAATATATAACTTATCAATGCCTTCTTTTGTTTTCGTACTAGTCTTAATTGTTTCATATCCTATATTTCTGTACATATCAGTAATTAAATTTGCCTTTTCATCGTCAATGTCTGATTTATTAATGCAAATGATTATGTTCAGGTTTGCGTCATGCCCTATTACGATTAGTCTATCTAAAAACCATAAATTAATTTTAGGATTATCTATGCTCATAACAATGATTAATTGAGATACATTTGCAATAGGTGGTCTTGTGAGAACAGTTTCCCGAGGATATATTTCTTCAATATACCCTCTACTATCTTCTTTATTAATTCTTATCGATACTCTATCTCCAACTAGTGGTTCAATATTTTGTTCTCTAAATAAACCTCTTGCCCTACATTCAATAATGCCATTACCTGTGTCAACATAATAGAAGCCACCAATTCCCTTTATAATAATACCATCTGTCATATTAGCCCTCAATACTCTTGCTATATTGGAATATACCGTCATAATATACTTCAAAAACAGCACCTTTTTTTCCAGTTACTGGTATATCAAAAGTTCCGTCTGTAGATTTATGTTTCTTTGTATAAACTGTAGATGTATCACCATCTTGTTTTCTAATTATTGTTATCTCAGTTTCATCTTTATCTGCAAAAGGAGTAACAGTTAAATTAATTAAAACTTCTTCAGTTCCTGGGGTTTCTTCTCCCCCTGGTTCAGTCGGATTGGTTGGTGTGGTGGTATCTGGTCCAGAACTTACTTTTAAATCAATTGCTGTACCAGGCTTTAAAGTAGAGCCAGGCTCTTGCGATTGCTCCATAACTATATTAGCTGCATACTTGTCACTTGATTCATATTTGATATCACCAACTGCTAAACCAAGATTTTTAATTTCCGAAATTGCTTTATTCACATTTTCTCCAACTAGTTGTATCATTATTACTTCCTCATTTTTGGGACCTTTACTTATGACTAAATCAACCCTAGTGTTCGGAGCTATCTCAGTATAAGGTTCTATGCTTTGTGAAATAACATGATCAATTGGAATAGAATCATGGTATTCGTACTCAATATTATTGCCAAGTTTAAGGCCAGCCTCTTTTAATAGTTTTTCTGCTTCCGTTATTGACTTATTGATTAGATTTGGAACTTCGACATTTTCAGAACCTAAACTTATTACTACTCCAATAGGATAACCAGGTTTTATTTTAACTCCTTCTTCTACATTTTGCGAAATAATAATCCCTTTATCAAAATCAGTACTCTGAACTCTGTCAATTACATCAAGCTCAAAACCCATATCTTCTGCTTTTTTTCTAGCTTCTTCCTCTGAAATACCAACTAAATTTGGAGTAACAATGTAGTCATTGTTACTAAAGTTATTTCTAAGTTGAAGATATCCTATAAATAATAATGAAGCTAAAACAAAAGCTGAAATAATGGCCATAACTGTTGTTTTTTTCTTTGTGGGGGTTTCTCCTTTACTACTTCTATTGATGTTATTCTGCTTGTTTTTATTCTCATTGTTTAGTGATTTTTCATCAACTGGAGGTATTAATTTTGTCATTTCAAGTGTTTCATCAGTAATTATAGCACCATTTGATTTATTTTTATTTACATATATATTCTTTAAGTCTGTCAACAGCTCATCCACATTTTGATATCTATCACTTTGCCTTTTTTGAACACATTTCAATATTATCTTATTGAAAGCTGAAGATATATTTGGATTTTGCTCAATAGGTGGTACAATTTCATCTTGTACATGTTTTAAAGCAACTCCAATAGGCGTTTCTCCATTAAAAGGAACTTTCCCTGTCAACATTTCATACATGACGATGCCTAGGGAATAAATGTCCGATTTTTCATCAGTGTATCCACCCCGTGCTTGTTCTGGCGAAAAGTAATGTACTGAGCCTAAAACGTTAGATGTAGTTGTTATAGTAGATGAAGTTACTGCTCTAGCGATTCCAAAATCAGTTACTTTAACAATATTATCTTCGGTTATCATTATGTTGTGAGGTTTTATATCTCTATGAATAATATGATTCTTATGTGCATGTTTTAGTGCTTCTGCTATTTGGATTGAATAATCTAATGCTTCTGATTCACTGAGTCTTCCTTTTTCTGTGATAACTTCTTTCAAAGTCTTACCATTTATATATTCCATAACAATATAATGAATATCTTTCCCGTCGATTTTATCATATCCAACATCGTATATATTTACGATGTTTGGGTGAGACAAACTAGCCGCAGCCTGTGACTCTTTGCGAAATTTTTTTATAAATTCTTCATCATTTGTCAAATCTTCTTTTAAAACCTTAATGGCTACATATCTATCTAGCAAATGGCATCTCGCTTTATAAACAACAGACATTCCACCTATGCCTATTTGTTCTAAAATTTCATATCTATTACCTAACATTTTACCTATCATCTTTTCACCTCACTAAAATCTTATACCTATCACGGTTATGTTATCGTATCCACCATTTGCCTTTGCTAATTTAACACATTCATCACAAGCAATTTGAATATCATTTGTATTCGTAAAAATCTCAAAAAGCTTATCTTTTCTTACCATATTTGTTAACCCATCACTGCAAATAAAAATTATATCACCTGCTGTAACTTTGATTTCTATTATGTCAACTTCTACATTGTCGTCAGTACCAACTGCTCTTGTGATTATATTTTTTTGAGGGTGATTTTCAGCTTCTGTTTCAGTGATTCTTCCTTCTAAAACTAATTTTCTTACTAAAGAATGGTCTTCAGTAAGCTGCTTGATTGAATTATTGCGAATTAGGTAAGCTCTGCTGTCTCCTACATGGCCTATTATAAAAATATTCTTAAACAAGAATCCTAATGTCAAAGTAGTACCCATTCCAAATAAATTCGAATCTAGCCTTGCTTGCTCACAAATATAATTATTCGCTTCTACAAAAGAATTCTTAATAGTTTCTTTTACATCCTCTGTTTTACTAAAAGTAGCATATTTTTCTTTAAATATCTCTTCAACTTTCCTAACTGCTAGTTTACTCGCAACTTCACCTGCATTATGGCCACCCATACCATCAGCTACTATAAACAATGGAAATGCATCATGAAAGTTTGAAACAAATAAACTATCTTGATTTATTAACCTTACATTTCCAGTATCTGTTGAAAATCCAACTTTCAAGCAAATCACTCCTCTTTTTTAGAGATTACACTTCTCTTTAATTGCCCACAAGAAGCACTTATATCAGAGCCCATCTCTCTGCGTATAGTGACTTTTAACCCCATTTTTATTAAGAGATTATAAAACTTTTCGATTTCTTGATTAGCATTATTACCATAGTTAAACTCTTTTATCGGATTTAATGTTATGAGGTTGATATGAACATCTAAACCTTTTACCAAGGATTTAAGCTCTTGAGCATCTTCTAATCTATTGTTAAACCCATCAATCAATGTATATTCAATAGTAATTCTTCTATTTGTTCTTCTATAGTAATATCCTATTGCTTCTATAATATCTTTTATCTTATATCTTTTCGCAATTGGCATTATTTGCTGTCTTCTATCGTCAAAAGGAGAATGTAAAGATAGCGATAAAGTAATCGGAAGACCCTCATTAGCTAATTCTATAATTTTATCTACTATCCCGCAAGTTGATAAAGTAATATGCCTTAAACTTGTATTATGCCCTTTTTTGTCACTTATTAGCTTTATAAACGCAAGTACATTAGAATAATTATCTAGGGGCTCTCCGCTTCCCATTAAAACTATGTTTTTTACTTGAATATCTAAATAGCTTTCAGCGCAATATACTTGATCTAATATTTCAGCTGTTGTTAAATTTCTTATGAATCCTTCTTTTGTTGAGGCACAAAACTCACATCCCATTTTGCAGCCAACTTGAGTTGATATGCACTGGGAATAGCCATATTTGTACTTCATAATCACGCTCTCTATAATATTGCCATCATTAAGCAAAAATAAAAATTTTATAGTTTCATCTTCGCTAGATTTAAACACATCATATACTCTTATTTTATTCAAGAGGTAATTTTCATTTAATGTTTCTCTCATTTTTATAGGTATGTTAGTTATTTCATAAAAACTATTAATTTTCTTATTGTGAATAAAATCAAATATCTGATTTGCTCTATACTTTTCAATTCCAAGAGAAATCATTTCATTTTCTAACTCATTGTAAGATATACCATTTAATTCTTTCTTCAATTTAATCCCTTTCCAGTAGTCAATTATAATTAATCTACTCTTTTTAATTTTGCTATAAAAAATCCATCTGTTCCATGAATATTTGGAAATAATTGAACATATCCATCTTTGGCTGTATTAAATAATTTGTGAAATCTATTATCAAACTCAACTAAAATATAATTTTGATGAGTTGCTAAGAAATTTCTTATCTGTTTAATGTTTTCGTCATTATTTATTGTACAGGTACTGTAAATCAATTCGCCATCAATTTTCACATATTTAGAAGCAACATCTAATATTTCTGATTGAAGTTTTATTAGTTCTTCTATGCTTTCTTTAGTTCTGTTCCATTTTATATCGGGTTTTCGCCTTATTAAACCTAGCCCAGAACAAGGTGCATCAACAAAGCAATAATCAATCTTATTTATCAATTTATCGTCTAATTTTGTGGCATCGAAAATTTCTGTTCTTATTGATTTTAATTTTAATCTGTCAATATTTTGATTTATCAACTGCACTTTTTTACTACTCTTATCCCTAGCTATAATGATAGCATCATCTCTTAAATACTCAGCAATATGTGTGGATTTTCCTCCAGGAGCCGCACACATATCTAAAATTAATGTTTTTACCTTGGGATCAGCAATCTCAGTTACAAGCATACTACTCTCATCTTGTACAGTAAAATAACCATTAGTGAATTCAAGTGTCTTAAATAAATTAGCAGGATTATTAACTACTAATCCGACAGATGAATATTTAGTTTCCTCTAAATCGTAACCCTTTTTAATCAATAAATCTTTTAAATTGTCTCGAGTTATTTTTAGCGTATTTGTCCTAATATTTAGTTTAGGTTTAGAATTTAGACTATATAGTAACTGTTGAGTAAACTCAAAACCATAATCACAAACCCACTTCTTTACTATATACTCTGGAAAAGAATATAGTAATGCAAGGTTACTTTCAATTAAATTTAGCTTAGAGTAATTCTCTTTTATTTTAATTTTATCTATATCTATTTTCCTCAGTATTGCATTTACAAAGTTTGCATTTCCTAAATGAGTGTACTTTTTTACTAAATTCACACAGTCATTTATTATTGCATAACTTGGCACTCTGTCAAGATAAAACAATTGATAAATTCCTATTCTCAAACAATTCAAGACAACTTTATGCAATTTTCTAATTTTTATTTTCGAATATTTATCAATTATATCATCAATTAATGTTAAGTTTTTAACTATTCCGTATACTGTTTCTTTTATTAAACTAATGTCATTTTGATTTTCGATATTTGCTAAATAATTATCAATCGTGTTCTTTTGAAAATTTAAATCCTCAATAGATTCATTTAGTATATTTAATATAATTTCCCTAGTATTTTTCATATCTCAATCCTTAATAATTTTTTACCTACGCCTATCATCAGTAATTATTAACAATCTAAGCAACTCCGATATTGCTACTAGGGTAGCGGCTACATATGTTAATGCTGCTGCTCTTAGCATACTCTCAGCTTGATTTTTTTGATCTCTTGAAATAATTCCATTTTCCAGCTGTTCTAGCGCTCTTCTACTTGCATTAAATTCAACAGGTAAAGTTACTATTTGAAATAGCACAGCAGCTATAAACAAGGCTATTCCTAAGTCTATAAAAAAAGGGCTAAAAATAAATCCTAATATTATAAAAACCCATACTAGATTAGATCCAAACATAGCAATTGGAGCGATAGTATTTCTAAGAATAAGAGGAAAATAACCATCATTGTGCTGTATTGCATGTCCAACTTCATGAGATGCTATGCTTACTGATGCAATGCTTGATCCAGAGTAAACCTCTGGAGATAATCTCAAAACTTTACTGCGTGGATCGTAATGATCTGTGAGTACCCCTCTAACCTGTTCTATTCTGACTTCATTTAAACCATTTCTATCTAGAATATGTCTTGCTACTTGTGAACCAGTAAGCCCAGATTCACTTGGTATTTTAGAATATTTCTTATATGCAGAACTTACTTTCATTTGTGCATACGTAGCAAATAATATTGCAGGTAATACAAATATATACCATGAACTATAATATCCCGTGAAAGAAAACATATTTATCACCTTTCTTTATTTACACAATTTTCCCAATTTCTATGCGATTACCTCTAAGATATTCACTTGTTTGCATCATTTTTTTTCCTGGAAATTGAAACTCTTTAACAATAACAAACCCATTTTTTGCAGCGACCCATATACCATTATTGTCAATTTTATGAATAGTTCCCACAACAACATCATGACTTATTTCTACTGTATCAATATTATTCACTTTAACAATCTGATCATCATAATAAAAATATGATCCAGGCCAAGGTTTAAAAGCTCGTATATGATTTTTTATTTTAATTACATCCCAGCTCCAATCAATCTTTCCAATTTCTTTAGTCAACATTGGGGCATAAGAAGAAAGTGAATTATCTTGCTCAATATATACAGCTTTACCTGAAATTATCAAATTTATCGTTTCAATTAATATTTCTGCACCGACTTTAGAAAGCTTATCCGATAGTGATATAGAATCATCACTGTCTAAGATAGGCACTTCTCTTTGCAATAAAATCGGGCCTGAATCAAGTCCTTTTGTTATCTTCATAGAAGTTACTCCAGTAACCGTTTCTCCATTTGCAATTGCCCAATTAATAGGAGCTGCTCCCCTATATTTAGGCAATAAAGATGCATGTATGTTAATATTCTCATATTTTGCTATATTTAATAATTCCATCTTTAAGATTTGTCCATAAGCTATAACTACTAAAAAATCAGGTTTAATTTTGGTTATTGTTTCAATCGATTCACTGCTATTAATGTTTATTGGCTGATAAACATCTAATCCTAATTCATTAGCTGCGATTTTTACAGGCGAACACTGAAAAAACTTTCCTCTACCTTTACGTTTGTCTGGCTGAGTAATTACTAGCGCAATGTCATGTCCAGCTTCATTAAGCTTTCTTAATGGTTTAACTGCAAATTCTGATGTACCCATAAAAACAATCTTCAAATTTACACACCCACCTCGTCTTCTGTATCTTTATATATTCTCTCTGCTTTATCTATATATAAAATACCATCTAAATGGTCTATCTCATGCATAAAAGCTCTCGCCAAATACCCAGAAACTTCTCTTTTTACATTATTATTATTCTCGTCAGTGTATTCTACTATTATTTTTTCAGCTCTTTTCACATAACCCGAATAACCAGGTATAGATAAGCACCCTTCTATATCTATTATTTCACCTTCTGAATTAATGATCTTTGGATTTATAGCAATTATTGGGTTATCCTCACCTTCTAAAACAATAATCCTTTTTAATATTCCTACTTGTGGTGCAGCTAATCCAATACCATTTGCATTTCTCATCGTTTCTATCATATCTTGAGCTAACTGTATGATTCTTTCATCAATTAATTTAATTTCTTTAGATTTTTTACGAAGAATAGGATCTCCTTCTATTCTTATATTTCTAATAGCCATTTTCCAATTTTTCCTCCTATAAAATATTTACTGGATCTATGTCAATGCTTATTTTGTTATATTTGTATTTTTTTCTATTCCTGTTTGTTATAAATACCCACTCTACGTATTTTATTAACTCATCTTTTTCTGAGTGATCAAATTTAATAATCAGTTGATATCTGAAATTGTTGTTAATTTTTTCAATTGGTGCAATATGAGGTGCCCCTATCATTGATGTATCTTTTTGATGATTTCTTAAAATAGAAATAAAATCACTGTAATATTCCTCAATCTCAGATCTTGCTTCGCTCAAACTTGGACCATAAATAGTAATTAATATAATTCCTACAAATGGAGGATATTGAAATTCCTTACGGAGTTTAATTTCCAAATTATAAAAATTTTCATAGTCGTATTCCTTTGCATATTTAATGCTATAATGATCAGGATTATAAGTTTGCACTATTACATTTCCGCTAACTCCGCCTCTGCCAGCTCTGCCTGATACTTGTGTAATCAACTGAAAAGACCTTTCAGCTGACCTATAATCCGGTAAGTATATTGTGCTGTCAGCCGCAACGATACCTACGAGTGAAACATTAGGAAAATCAAATCCTTTTGATATCATTTGAGTACCTATCAGTATATCTATATGATTTGCTTTCATTGTTTCATAAATATTTTGATAGTCATCTCGTTGATTTACAGTATCACTGTCAGCTCTTTTTACTCTCGCAAAAGGAAAAACTTTTTTTGTTAGTTCTTCTAATTTTTCTGTTCCAATGCCAAACTGTTTGAATTTATCGCTACCACAGTTAGGACATATGTTTGGATGGTTTTTAGTTTTCCCACAGTAATGACAGATTAATTTGTTTTTTTGTTTATGGACAGTCATACTTACATCACAACTATCACATTTTATAACATAACCACAATTTCTGCAAGAAACAAAACTTGAATATCCTCTTTTATTTAGGAATAATATTACTTGTTCTTTTCTTTTCAAAGCTAATATGATTTCTTCGTATAATGATCTGCTAAATATTGACATGTTTCCTGAGTTTAATTCTTCTCTCATATCAACAACTTTTATTTCTGGCAATGATGCATATTCTATACGATTTTTTATTTTCAATAGTTCATATATTGAATTTTTAGCATTGTAATAACTTTCAATCGAAGGAGTAGCAGATCCAAGTACTAATTTGCTCCCCTCCAACTGGCATCTTTTTTTCGCTACATCAATAGTATTATATTTAGGATCTATTGAAGATTTATAGCTATTTTCATGTTCTTCATCGATTATAATCATCCCTAGATTATTCGTAGGTGCAAAAATTGCAGATCTTGCTCCTATAACTATGTCTAGCTCTCCACTTTTTATTTTATTCCATTGATCTAGCCTTTGAGATGCAGTAAGTTTGCTATGCAGCACTGCAACTCTATCCCCGAACCTGCCAATGAATCTCTCAATAGTCTGAGGTGTTAATGATATTTCGGGAACTAATATAATGGAACTCTTATTTAATTTTATCATTTGTTCTACTAAATGCAAATATACCTCAGTTTTCCCACTTCCTGTGATACCATGGAGCAGAAAAAAAATATTATCACTTTTAATTATTCTTTCATAAGCATCTTTTTGTTCCTTATTTAGCTCAAATTTCTTGTAAGATGCAAAATCAGATTTTATTGTTTTATTTTCTACTATCTTATTTTTTTCAATTAATAATTTCTTTTCAACAAGTCTATTTATGGCACTATTTGAAGCATTAAAACTAGTTATTATCTCATTTAATGACATTTCTTCTTTTTCCCACTCGCTTGACCAAATATCTTTTTGTTTATTGGCATTTTTGGATAATAATTTTAATCCCTCATCAACTGTATAATATTTTGATTTAGAATAGAATTTAACAAATTTTTCATTTCTATTTTTATAAACTTTGAATTTTAATTCTAAAATTAAGTCATCAGTAAGTTTATCTAGCTGTTTTTGAACATTTTCACCAAATAATTTATATAATTTCTTAGCTTCAATCATATCACCGGATTTAAATACTCTAATAACTTCGATATCATCTTTTGAAGGAATATAATTTATTTTTTTATTAATTTTATAATATAATTTTATACTTTTTATATCAGGTGGAGGTAAAAATAATGATAAAGCATCTATGTATGTAGAAAGATACTCATTTTTAATCCACATTGCTAAATCAATTTGATTTTTTGTTATTAAAGAAGTATCATCAATGATTAGATATATATTTTTTATATTATCTAATGTTTCTAATTCAGTATCTTCAATTTTTATATCAATAATTACTCCAATGGTTGGAGTGTTTGATTTTCCAAATGGGACTAATACTCTTGCTCCAATAGATATTTTTTTAGTCATTTCATCGTCTACTTTGTATGTAAAAGTTCTATCTAATAACTTACTTTTACTAAACAGGATAATATCTAACAGTACCAACTTATCACTTCCTTTATATTAGAATAAAGCTAGTAAACTAGCTTTATTCTAATATATTCTTTATTCTATCAATAATGATCTTTGCCAATTCACTTTTTTCCATAATTGGTAAATTCTCTATAGTACCATCTTTATATATTATTGAAACAATGTTAGTGTCAACTTCAAACCCAGCACCTTCCATTGTTACATCATTAGCAATTATAAAATCAAGATTTTTTGTTTGTATTTTTTTTGTTGCATTTTCAAGTAAATCGTCTGTTTCAGCAGCAAATCCTACTATTAATTGATTTTTCTTTTTCTTGGCTCCAAAATAAGCAGCTATATCTGGATTTTTCTCAAAATCTATTTCCATTATATCTTTTCCAATTTCCTTTTTGATCTTTTTATCCGAAAAATGTGTGGGCTTATAATCTGAAGGAGCAGCAGCTTTTATTAATACATCTGCATCATCAAAGTATAAGTTTATCTTTTCTAGCATCTCTTGAGTAGTAGTTATCCTTTCAAATTTTACCCCATCTGGAATATCTAAATCTGTTGGTCCTGCTATTAAAACAACATCTGCACCCCTTCTAATGGCTTCTTTTGCTATTGCATATCCCATTTTCCCACTAGACCTATTTGTAATATAGCGTACTGGATCAATGGCTTCTTGTGTTGGACCAGCCGTAATAATGATTTTTTTACCGATCAAATCCTTCTCAGTAAAAAAGCTTTTAAGATATTCAATTATTTGAAGGGGTTCTGCCATTTTACCTGTACCTTCATCTCCACAAGCAAGTCTGCCTTCCCCAGGATTTATAAATTCGTATCCTAATTCTCTTAATCTGCTAATATTATTTTGTAAAATAGGATTCTTGTACATCTGTGTATTCATAGCTGGAGCAAAAACAACTTTTTTACTAGTAGCCATGATAACTGTAGTTAGCAAATTGTCAGCTATTCCATTGGCTATCTTACCTATTGTATTTGCAGTAGCAGGTGCTACTAAAATAACATCAGCTTTTTTTGCCAATGAAATATGCTCAACTTCCATCTCATTTACTAAGCCAAACATATCAAAATGAACCCTATTTTGTGACATTGTCTGGAATGTTAGCGGTGTAATAAACTCAGTAGCTGCTTTTGTCATTATAACTTCAACATTTGCATTCTCTTTCTTCAGTTTGCTAATCAAATCAAGAGTTTTATAGATTGCAATTCCACCTGTTACACCAATGATAATATTTTTGTTATCAAGCATAATTGTCACCTACTTACTTGTATATTGAGTGGGCATTTCATATTTAACTTTCCCAACTGCAATTTCTTCAAGTGCAATGCATACTGGTTTGTTAGATTCAGAATTTACTCTAGGTTTTGATCCGTCGATTATTTGCCTTGCTCTTTTTGCTGCGACAGTAGCTAAAACATATTTATTCTCACAACTATTTAAAAAAACATCTAAATTTCTATTCATGCGTTATGCCCCCTAAATTCATGATTTTTTGTTTTATATCTTTTTGTCTTTTTACCCTTAATTTTTCAGCGTGAATTATCGCTTCAATGTCTTCAACTGCTTTTTCTATTTTATCATTTACAACAAAGAAATCATATTCACCAACAAAATCTAGTTCCTTAAAAGCATTTTCAAAACGTGTATTGATATCTTCTTCGCTTTCAGTTCCTCTCTTTACTATTCTATTTTTCAGTTCATCCATAGTAGGTGGCAATAAAAATATGAATACCGCATCTTTACAATTTCTTTTAATTTGTAATGCACCTTGTACATCTATCTCTAAAAGAACTATTTCACCATTTTCGATCTGATCATAAACAAAATCTTTTGGGGTTCCATAATAATTATTATGTACTAATGCATATTCTAAGAATTTATTATCATTGACCATTTCTTCAAATTCTTTCTCTGAAACAAAGTAATAATTCTTACCATTTTCTTCACCGATGCGTGGCTTTCTAGTCGTAACAGAAACAGAGAATATTATGTCATTTCTTTTCTCCATCAGTGCTTTACTAACTGTTCCTTTACCACTTCCAGAAGGGCCTGATAAAACTAATAAAAATCCTTTACTCATATTTCTCCCCCTCTTTTGTTTGTTCATGGTATTCCTTATTTTGCAATCTATGTGCTAAAGTTTCTGGTTGTAAAGGAGATAACAATACATGACCGCTATCCATTATTAGGACTGCTCTAGTTCTTCTCCCATAAGTAGCATCAATAAGTGTATTAGATTCTTTCGCCTCTTGAATCATTCTTTTTATTGGAGCAGATTCTGGGCTTAAAACCACAATAATTCTACCTGTAGCTACCATATTTCCAAAACCAATATTAGTAAACATATTAAACATCTCCTTATTCAATATTCTGTACTTGCTCCCTGATTTTCTCTAATTCTGTTTTTAATTCAACAACTTTGTTTGTTATATATAAATTGGTGGATTTACTTCCTATTGTATTACATTCCCTATTTATCTCTTGAATCAGGAAATCTAATTTTCTTCCTACTGAATCTTCGAATTCAATAATATGTTTAAATTGAATCAAATGACTTTTTAATCTTATCAATTCTTCGTCTATACTAGATTTATCTGCAAATACTGCTATTTCCATGGCTAATCTGTCCATATCGATTGGAATATTTTCTAATATCGAACTGATCCTTTGTTCTAATTTCTCTTTATAATCTTTTACCACAGTTACCGAAATTTCTTCTATCGAACTTATTATGTCTTCAATATTTTTAATTTTTACTAAGAAATCATTTTTTAATTGATTACCTTCTTTAATCCTCATCGAATTGTAATCATTAAGAGCACCTTCCAGTGCAGTGCTTATAGAATTTAGAATAATAGCTTCGTCTAATTTCTGTTCTTGATGTTTAATAATATCTGAAAATGCTATAAAATCAGAAATGGAAAGTTCTCCTGAAATATTTAAGTTGTTCTTAATTTCATTAAACGCAGATAAATAAGACTTAGCAACATTAATTTCAGGCACAATCTCTATTACAGAAGAATCTAAAAAATCAAAAGAAAAATATATATCTACTTTTCCTCTGCTAATATATTGCTTAGCTATCTTTCTTATGAAATCTTCATGTACTAATAAATATTTAGGCAATTTAACATTTATATCTAAGTATCTGTGATTGACAGACTTTATTTCACATTGGACCTTTAAATTAGAATCCTCAAAAATACTTTTTCCATATCCAGTCATGCTGCGTATCAATATATCACCTCATTTTTTATATTATTATATTTCTATTTAATTAATTATCATATAGTTTGTTAAGATATTTTAATATTTTAATAAACTTTTACTTTCTTTTTCAATCTGGTATTATTGTATAAGAAAGAGATGGTGATTTATCAATGTCCTATGATGGAATTGTAACAAAAGCGGTTGTGAATGAATTAAATGAATTGCTAATAGATGGAAGAATAGATAAAATTTATCAGCCA
>DAONLG010000031.1:0-16058 GCA_035406565.1 Soehngenia sp. | reverse complement strand
GAGATAATTCTTCTCTTTTGGTAAAGTTTTGAAAGTTGCTTTTAATGAATCTATGTATCTTGTGGATTTCTTTTTTCTTTTCATACCTCTAAATTTAAAAAAGCTTATCACTTCGCCAAGAGAAAACACAAATGCGAAAAAGAAAAATATTTGATACAGCCTTATTGAACCTTCATTTGTTTTAGGAATATATGTAAGTAATTGCCCTGAGATGAAAGTAACAGCAAGTGCAAAGATGGTGGAGTACTTATTTCTAAGTCCCATGGCATTGCCTCTATCTTCTATGAGGAAAACATCGCCTATACTCGATTGGTATCCCATGGTTGCTATAGCTCCCGGTAAATTCATCAGGCCGATGATTGTTACAAAAAGGCTTGCTTGATTAACTCCTTTCAAGAAAGGCAAGAAAGCTAGCGATAGATAAAATAGCTTATGTATGAACATGATAGTACCAGTGGTTTTCTTTTTATCCCTTAAACTTTCAATCAAAATTGCTCCGGGAATATACGCAAATATGCTTACAAAATAAGGAAAGCTTGTAAGATAAGCTATTTGATAGTCCGTAGCTCCTAATCTTTCAGCAAATTTTGCTAGATAAGGGTTTACCAGGTTAAATGCAATGGCCGCAAATACTCCATTTATTATATTTACTTTTATGTTGTACGATACCAATTTTTCTTTAAGCGATACTTTGTCGCTCATCATATATCCTCCGAATAAAAAATTTAGAGACACAAATTATTATACATTAGATTTATCTCTTTTGCTATATGTTTATAAAAATTGCTAAAAAATATTAAAAATGTTTAAATTGTGATAGAATAAATATAAATACAGACATTTGAGGTGGATTGTGAAAAAATTTCTTTCTTATATCATCATATTTTTTGCAGTAGTTGCATCACTATTTGGTCTTCAGATGGGAGATAGCAATTTCTCATTTGATTCTTTACTAGGTTCAGACGAATTTGAGATTCATTTTATTGATGTAGGGCAGGGTGATAGCACTTTAGTGATTACTCCGGATAAAAAAACTATGTTAATAGATGCAGGGACAAAAGAAAGTTCAAAAGTACTGATTGATTATTTAAAAAACATCGGAATTAATAGTATTGATGTATTTGTATTGACACACCCTCACTCTGACCACATTGGAGGAGCTGTTGATGTGATGGAAAACTTCGAAGTAAAACAAGTTTTAGATAGTGGATTTGTACACACGAGTCTAACTTATGAAAAATACTTAGATAAAATCGATGAAAAAAACATTCCTTTTCAAGTAGTAAAAGCTGGTGATAAATTTAGTGTAGGAGATATGAAAGCATTTATTTTAAGTCCAGACAAACCTCAGGATGATGCCAACAATAGTTCAATTGTGATGAGAGTTACATACAAAGACTTCTCCTGCATGTTTACGGGAGATGTCGAAGAAAAGATTGAGGAAAAAATCATCAAAAGCTATCCGAATATACGATCGGTTTGCTTGAAAGTTGCCCATCATGGAAGCGACACTTCAAGCAGCAAAGCATTTTTAGAAGCGGTAAGACCAGAAGTCTCGGTGATCCACGTTGGCGCTGACAATGCTTATGGACATCCTAGTGAAATAATTTTAAAGAGATTAAAAAACATTGGCACAAAAGTATATAGAACAGATCTTGATGGTACAATAATTATCAAATCAGATGGTAGTGATTATTCCATAGAAAGTTCAAAGTAGGTGGATTATATGAAAACTATTGGCATTGTCGATAGATTTGAGGAAGATTTTGTAATAGTTGAGTTATTTGATGATTTTTATTTATTTCCAAGGGGATTGTTTCCTGAAGATATTTCCGAAGGAGATGTTGTTTCGATTGATATTGAAATCGAGGAACAATCAACAGAAGATAGAAAAAAGAGGATGGAAGAGAAATTAAAGAAATTAATCGAAAAAAACAAATAATGGGGGATCTTTATGCTATATGGTATTGAAAAACTAAACTTAGCTAATTTACCTACACCAATTGAGAAATTAACCAAAATATCGGAGCTTTTAGATAAAGATGTGTATGTAAAAAGAGATGACTACACAGGCTTTGAGTTTTCTGGCAATAAGATCAGAAAACTTGAATTTAGTGTAAAAGATGCAATTAATAAGGGGGCAAACCATCTCATTACTTGTGGAGCTATTCAATCTAATCATGCAAGGGCTAGCGCTGTTGTTGCTGCAAAACTTGGACTTGGATGTACACTTATTTTAAAGGGTAACGAGGAAGATGATTTAGACGGAAATTATTTTTTAGATAAATTATTTGGTGCAGAGATTGTATTTGTATCAGCAGATGATTATGCTTTTAGAAGAAATGAGATAATGGAAAAAACAAAAGAGCAATTAGAAAAACTTGGATTAAAGCCATACATCATTCCCGAAGGAGCATCAAATGCAATTGGCTCATTGGGTTATTTAAATTGTTTTGAAGAGATTTTAATACAAGAAGAATCTCTAGGTATAGAGTTTGATGCTATTGTTGCTGCAGTTGGATCTGGGGGCACATATACTGGGTTATACTTGGGCAACCAATTGCACAAGTCAAAAAAAGAAATAATCGGATTTAATGTCTCTAGTACTGCTGAGCATTTTACTAAAAGGATTTGTGAACTTGTAGATAAAACATTGCAGTTGTTGGATAAATGTAATGATGTAAATAAAGGGGATGTAAAGATAATCGATGGCTATGTAGGCAGAGGCTATGCTATCAGCAGAGTGGAAGAATTTGAATTCATTGAGAAAATAGCTCAAACTGAAGGGATTATCTTAGATCCTGTTTATTCTGGGAAGGCTTTTTATGGTTTAGTTAATGAAATTCAAAATGGAAATTTTAAGGATTTAAAAAACATTTTATTTATTCATACTGGCGGGCAGTTTGGGATATTCCCTAAAAGAGATTTATTTGAGCTTTAGCAATTTTCTAAAGCTCATTTGTTTTATTTATTAAATAGTCATCGCTGCATTTTTTAAGGTGGGATTCCATCAGTGTTCTAGCTAAACTGCAGTTTTTGTTTTCGATAGCATCTAGTATTTTTTTGTGCTCTTCTACAGAAATGTCAGTTCTTTCATTTACAAAGTCGATGCTTATCGCATGGTATATAACGTTATTCCAATAACTCAATATCATATTCTTTAAGTTTGGCATATTTGCCATGTCAATTATCTTATAGTGAAACATTTCATTATATTTTGAGTTGGTGTTATATAGGCTACTTTCTTCACATTTCTCATTTTCATTGACGATTGTCCTCAACTCGTTTAAATCTTCAACAGTCGCATTTTTACAGGCCATCTCACATGCCAAAGCTTCTAGGCAGGCTCTTATTTTCATGTCTTCCATTATTGTATTTAAATCAGGCATCTTTATGGCGCAGCCAACTTGAGGTATGATTTCGATGATCCCTTCTTGCTCTAGTCTTTTTAGAGCATTTGATATAGGTGTGCGAGTCATGTTTATGGCTTGCGAAATTTTATATGTTGATATTACTTCTCCAGGCTTTATATTGCCATTGAGGAGCATATCTTTTATCTTTATATATGCGACGTCGCTTTTTCTTAGATTTTTTAATTCTTCATCTTTATAAGTGTACATATCATTACCTCCAATCATTAAATGATATATCAATAAACTCATAAAAGCAATAGTTTATAATCTTCATTTATTATGGTACAATTTAATATATAGATTCTCGAAAGGATGTGCATTTATGGTAAATCCAATAGCAACAATTGAAATGGAAAATGGCAAAAAAATCAAGTTAGAGCTTTATCCAGATATCGCTCCTATAACAGTTGAAAATTTTATTAAATTGGCAAAGGAAAATTTTTATGATGGAACGATTTTTCATAGAGTAATAAAAAACTTTATGATACAAGGTGGAGATCCTGAAGGCACTGGAATGGGTGGACCAGGTTACAGCATAAAGGGCGAGTTTAAAGAGAATGGTTTTGAAAACAACTTAAAGCATGAAAGAGGAGTCATTTCTATGGCAAGGGCAATTGATCCTAACTCAGCTGGGTCTCAATTTTTTATCATGCATGAAGATGCACCTCACTTAGATGGAGCATATGCTGCTTTTGGCAGAGTTATCGAAGGAATGGAAGTTGTAGATGAGATTGCAAATGTTAAAACTGACTTTAGAGATAGGCCAATTGAAAAACAAATGATAAAAACTATAACAATCGAAGAATAAACCTAGGAGGGCTAAACATGGAATATAGAGCTTTTGGAAATAAATATATCGCAAGGATAAATAAAGGAGAAGAGATTGTACAAAAGATCAAGGAACTAGTGGAAAAGGAAAATATTAAACTAGGCTCAATCACAGGGATAGGTTCAGTGGGTACTGCTACTATAGGGTTATTTGATACAAACACTAAAGAGTATCACTCTACAAAGCTCGAGGGCGATTTTGAAATAACAAGTCTAATCGGAAATATTTCCACTAAAAATGGTGAAACTTATCTTCATATGCATATTGCATTAGGAGATGAAGAATACCACGTTTATGGCGGACACTTAAATGAGGCTGTTGTCAGTGCAACTTGTGAATTGGTTATAGAAAAAATAGATGGGGTTGTGGAAAGGGAGTTCGATGAAAATTCAGGTTTAAATCTTTACAAATTTGTCGATTAGGAGGGATTACATGAGAGTCAAAAAAGCTGTTATACCTGCTGCAGGACTTGGCACAAGATTTTTACCAGCTACTAAAGCTCAGCCTAAAGAGATGCTACCTATAGTTGACAAACCTACACTTCAATATATCATAGAGGAAGCTGTGGAGTCGGGAATTGAAGAGATCTTAATAATTACAGGTAGAAACAAAAAAAGTATTGAAGATCATTTTGACAAATCAATTGAACTTGAACTTGAACTTGAAAGGGCAGGTAAGCTCGACCTTTTGGAAGAAGTAAGGAGAACTTCTGAGTTAGCAGATATATATTATATAAGGCAAAAGCAGCCTTTAGGCTTAGGACATGCCATATACTGTGCTAAGACATTTATAGATAATGAGCCGTTTGCAGTTCTATTGGGCGATGATGTAGTATACAATCCTGAGAAGCCATGCTTGAAACAGATGATAGATATTTATGACGAGTACAAGACTACGATACTTGGAGTTCAACCTGTGGACTACGACGAGGTGCATAAATATGGAATAGTGGATGGTAAGCATATAGAAGACAGAGTGTATAAAGTCAAGGATTTAATAGAGAAACCCACTGATGAATCCGCTCCATCAAATATAGCTATATTAGGCAGGTATATAATCAGCCCCTCTATATTTGAAGTATTAGAGCATACAAAACCAGGTAAAAATGGTGAAATACAGCTTACCGATGCATTAAAAGAACTTGCGAAAAAAGAAGCAATGTATGCTTATGACTTCGAAGGCAAGCGATATGATGTAGGCGATAAATTAGGATTTTTAGAGGCAACTGTTGAGTTTGCTCTAAGAAGAGATGATTTAAAACTAGATTTTTTAAAGTATTTAGTAGAATTAGTAGAAAGTGAGAGAGAGAAACTTAATGATTAAGCTTGTAGGTTTAGATTTAGATGGGACATTATTAAATGACAATCACGTAATTTCAAATGAAAATAAAGAGATAATTGACAATTTAAAAGAACTTGGGATAAAAGTAGTACTTGCCTCTGGCAGGGAAATAGAATCGATGATTTGGGCCAGCAGTGAATTAGGCCTTGATACGCCTCTTATTGCATTAAATGGGGCTATTGTGACTGACAATAAAGGAGAGAATGTCTTATTTGGTAAATCATTGAATTTAAAAAAAATCAAGGATCTGTTCATTGATTTATATAACGACGGCAGATTTATGCTCATATTTTTTAAAGATGAGGTAATTGCTACTGACAATAATGATGATTATTACAACTTGTTTATAAAGTACAGCAACGTCATACCAAAAAGAGTAAACAATGTCGTAAAATACCTAGATGACAACAATCTATGGGATAGTGTGTATAAGATAATATTTTCTGATGAGGAAGAAGTGCTTGTAGATTTAAGAGATGATCTAAAAGACAAATTAGATGAAGACTATACTCTAACTTTTTCAATGCCTTTTTATTTAGAACTAAATGATTCACATGTATCTAAAGGCAATGCGTTGGAGTTTGTTGCGAAAATGTATGGCATAAAAAGCGATGAAATAATGGCTATAGGAGATGGCGAGAATGATCTTTCAATGATTGAATTTGCAAAGGTAGGCATAGCAATGGAAAACGCTCCTGATTATATCAAAGAAAGAGCAAATTATGTCACTCGTTCAAATATGGACAATGGAGTATTTCATGCGATAAAAAAATTCATATATAATGAATAGCCCGAGTAATCGGGCTATTATAATATATAGGTTAATCTTGTATAAATAATTTAAGTGGAGTGAGTAGATATGACATATAAATTAAAAACAGCAATCATAGTTTTTTTCATCATGCTGTTAGTGTTTATTGTTCTGATGTTTAGAGCAGAACTTAAAAATATTGAGTCTTTAAAAGAAGATTATCCTGATTTAAATAATGCCATTTATGATTATAGAGTTGACTTATTGAAAGCATGGGCTGTTAGATTGTTTATATCTTTTGCTGTGCCGCTTCTAATTCTTACAAGCGGAACATCTCAAAAGATCAGCATATTTGCTCAAAATGGACATAGTTTATTTGTGAGCGGAATAATTTATGGGCTAATTTTTTTTGGCATCATGTTTTTAGTCAATTTGCCGATTAACTACTATAGTTCTTATTACATTGGCCATAAATATGGACTTTCAAATCAGACTTTACTACGATGGTTAGAGTTAAACATCAAATCTTTCTTAGTAAATGATGCTTTGATTTCCTTATTTATATTTATACCATTTATGATAATATACAAAAGTCCCAATATGTGGTGGTTTAATCTTTGGCTTATTTCAATACCAGTCGTAATTTTTATTGTTTTTATATCACCATTTGTGATAGATCCTATTTTTAACAACTATAGACCATTAGAAGATGGTTTATTAAAGGAAGAGATAACTGAAATTCTTGAAAAAGCAGACTTAGAAGACGCTTCAATTATGGTTGTAGATAAGAGTAAAGACACAAAAGCCATGAACGCCTATATGACTGGGATCTTTAGTGCAAAGCGAATAGTACTTTGGGATAATACTATTGACAATTTAGAGACGAAAGAAGTTGTGAGCATCACAGCTCATGAAATAGGGCACTATGTCAAAGGACATATATGGAAAAATATATTATTTGGGATTGCTGGGACATTTGTAATTTTATATTTATTAAATGTATCAGCTAGCTGGATACTAAAAGAATCCAAGGGGGCGTTTGGATTTAGAAATATGACAAATCTTGCGATAATTCCTTTATTTATAATTTTAATAAACCTATTTAATTTTTTAGGCAGCCCTATTCAAAATCATCTCTCAAGAGAATTTGAAAGACAAGCAGATAGGTTTGAGATATCGCTAACTCAAGATAGGCTATCAGCAGTTTCTGCTTTGAAAAAATTAAATCAAAACAATTTAAGCCTTCCAAGGGCATCAAAATTTTATGAGTTTTGGTATTATTCACATCCTTCTTTAGAAGAGCGCATTGAATTTTATATGACAGAAGATTTTGAAGAAATTTAAAAAATTGTTGATTTATATTTGGAGTGTGATATCATTATATTAGGTAAACGATTACCCAGTTAAACGATTAACTAAGAGTGGTGGTAAAATGTCAATAACTATAAAAGAGATAGCAGAGATTGCAAACGTTTCAAGTGCTACTGTTTCAAAGGTATTAAATGACAAAGCACCGTATATCAGCGATGAAACTAAAAAAAAGATATTTGAAATTGCTCGTAGAGAGGGCTATATACCAAATGCAGTTGCTAAAAGTTTGAAAGTGAAATCTACAAAGACAATTGGGATTATTATACCTGATGTGATGAATTTATTTTTTTCTGAATTAGCTCGAGGAATTGAGGATGCTGCTGAGAAAAGAGGGTATTCAGTTATATTATGCAATTCTGATAACAACGAAGAAAAAGAAAAAAAATACATACAAGTTCTACAAGAAAAGATGGTTGATGGAATTATTTTAACAGCTTCTGAAAAAAGTGTAGAGAGATCTCTTAATATGAGAAAAATTCCAATGGTTCTATTAGATAGAGATATAAACACAGATGCAAAAGTTGGGAAGATATTTGTAGACAATGAAACTGGAGAGTATGAGGCTTGCAAATACATGATTGACAAAGGGATAAAAGAAATTGCATTTATTTCGTCCAATGTGATAAGTAAATCCTCCAGTCAAAGGCTAAATGGATATAAGAAAGCTCTGTCAGATAATGGGATAGAGATTGATGAAGACTTGATTTATTTAGACAGCTACACTATAGAAACGGGTTTTAACGGGGTCATTGAAATATTGAAAAAAAAGGATTTCAAAGGAATTTGCTGTGGCAATGACTTAATAGCTATAGGTGCTATAAATGCTCTTAAAATGAAAAGCATAAATGTACCTGAAGATGTTAAAGTGATAGGATTTGACGATATACAAATCTCAAAATATATAAATCCACCGCTAACAACTATAAAACAGCCTATTTATCGAATGGGAAGAGAAGCAGTGGATATGCTAATCAATATGATACATGGCTATGAAATGGATTATGAGATTATCTTAAAGACAAGTTTAATTGAAAGGATGAGCTGTTGATGGGTAAGATTGTTGTCATTGGAAGTATAAACCTTGACTTAGTGGTTGAAGTTGATGAAATTCCTAAAATAGGGGAAACAGTAATGGGCAATTCCCTCTCGCAAATACCCGGAGGGAAAGGTGCTAATCAAGCAGTTGCAATGGCAAAATTAGGCTGTGATGTAGATTTTCTTGGGAAAGTGGGAAATGACAATTTTTCGAGTTTAGTATTAGAATCAATGAGAAAATCAGGAGTGAATACTAGAAATATTGAGACAGAGGACACATCTACAGGCATAGCTATAATAAATGTAGACAAAAAAGCAAACAACAATATAATTGTCATACCTGGAGCAAATGGAAAAGTTGATGAAACATATTTGTTAGAGCATGAGGAAATAATAAAAAATGCAGAAGTGGTTGTATTTCAATTGGAGATACCCATAGATACAGTCAAATTTGGATTAAAATTAGCTAAAAGGCATGATAAATTGACTATATTAAATCCAGCACCAGCATATGAGCTTGACGATGAAATAATCGAAAATGTAGACATCATAATACCTAACGAACATGAACTTTCAAGATTAACTCATATGGAAATTAACGATGAAAATGATTTAACTAATGCGAGTAAGGCTTTGATTGAAAGAAAGATAAAAAAAATAATCGTTACATTAGGAGAAAAAGGGGCTCTTTATGTAGACAAAAATACTACTAAGTTGTATCCATCATATAAAGTGAAAGCTGTAGATTCCACTGCTGCAGGGGATGCATTTATTGGCGGTTTTGTTGGCAACTACATACAGACAAAAGATATCGACAAAGCAATTGATATGGGGCAGAGAACAGCAGCTATTGCAATTCAAAGATTTGGCGCACAGACTTCATTGCCTATGCTAGAGGAAGTATTAAATTTTAAATAGGAGAGAGTATTTATGGGAAGAGAAATACTAAAAATGGAGAATATTTCAAAGAGCTTTCCTGGAGTTAAAGCATTGGATAATGTGAGCTTTAATGCTTATGAAGGCGAAGTTATGGCTCTTTTAGGTGAAAATGGAGCTGGTAAAAGCACTTTGATGAAAATCTTATCAGGCGTATACACAAAAGACACAGGGAAAATATTATTAGATGGGAAAGAGATAGAAGTTTTAAATCCTAGAGATGCTTCTAGTAAGGGAATTGCTATCATACACCAAGAGCTAAATCTAATACCCAACCTCACAGTTTATGAAAATATTTTTTTAGGAAGAGAAGAAACTACTACATATAAAACGCTAAAAAAAGATTATATGATAAAAGAGGCTAAAAAGTTATTAGATAGGTTAAAAGTTGACATAGATCCAACGCTAAAAATAAATGAAATATCCATAGCAAAACAACAGATGGTCGAAATTGCTAAGGCACTATCTTTAAATGCTTCTGTAATCGTAATGGATGAGCCTACTGATACACTGACAGATAAAGAAGTAGAAATATTATTTGAGGTCATAAGAGAACTAAAAGCAGAAAATAAAGCAATAGTGTATATTTCTCATAGACTTAAAGAAGTATTTGAGATTTGTGACAGAGCTACGGTTTTAAGAGATGGCAAATTTATAGATGAACGATTGGTAAGCGAATTAGATGAGGATGAGATAATTAAATTAATGGTAGGTAGAACATTAGATGAACAATTCCCATATTTAAAAGCAGAGGCAAATGAATATGTCTTTGAGGTAAAGAATTTAACTAATAAATATATTAAAAACATATCTTTTAGCTTAAAAAGAGGAGAAGTACTAGGCATATCTGGGCTAGTTGGGGCTGGAAGAAGCGAATTAGGGAAAACAATATTTGGATTGTATCCAATTGATGAAGGAGAGATGATATTAGAAGGGAAGAAAGTAAAATTTAATTCTCCCAAGGAAGCAATTGAAAACGGGATAATGTATGTGTCAGAAGATAGAAAATCTGAAGGATTGGTACTTTCTATGGATGTGAAGTCTAATATAACCCTATCATCACTCGATAAATTTAAAAGGGCAATTGGGCTTGACAAGAAAAAAGAGGAGAGAGTATCAGAAGATTATAGAAAGAAAATCAATATCAAGACCCCTAGCTTGACTCAGAAAGTTAAAAATTTAAGCGGAGGAAATCAACAAAAAGTAGCGATAGCAAAATCTCTTTTAACAGAGCCAAAAGTACTCATATTAGATGAACCGACAAGGGGAATAGATGTAGGAGCAAAACGAGAGATATACGATTTATTGAATTCGATAAAAAAAGAAGGGCATAGTGTAATTATGATATCTTCAGAAATGCCAGAAATTTTAGGAATGAGTGATAGGATAATTATAATGCATGAAGGCAAGATAAAAGGAGAGCTAAACAAAGAGGAAGCTACTTCTGAAAAAATAATGAACTATATCATAAAAGAGGAGGAAGACAGACTTGAAAGCAAAATTAGCTAAAGCAAAGCCGGTTTTAGGGCTTGTATTGATAGTTGTAGTGGTGAGCATTTTAAGCCCAAATTTTCTTACAAAAGATAATTTATTGACTGTTTTACGACAGACTTCAATAAATGCAATAATTGCAGCAGGCATGACTTTTGTCATATTAACTGCTGGAATAGATCTTTCAGTTGGTTCTATATTAGGATTTTCAGGAGCAATATGTGCATATTTGTTGACTAATGGTACAAATGTAGTCTTAGCTTTTTTAGCAGCAATTTTAGTAGGAGCATTTTTTGGATTATTTAATGGAGTGGTCATCACTAAAGGCAAAGTCCAACCTTTTATTGCAACTTTAGCTACCATGATTCTCTTAAGAGGGGCGACTATGGTATTTACAAATGGAAAGCCAATTGCAGTAAAAGGAGAAAGCGCTACAAATACGCTTAGATACATAGCTAGGGGAGAAATACTGGGCATTCCTGTTGCTGTTGTTATGATGATTGTTGTTTTTATAATTTGCTATCATGTTCTTCACAACACAAAATACGGCAGGCATGTATATGCGGTTGGAGGGAATGAACAAGCTGCACTGCTTTCAGGAGTAAACACAGATAGAGTTAAGATGTTAGCTTATATGATAAGCGGGATTTTAGCTTCTGTTGCTGGAATAATTGTGCTGTCAAGATTATCTTCAGCCCAGCCAACAGCAGGAGATGGATATGAGCTTGATGCTATCGCCGCTGTAGTACTTGGAGGGACATCTCTAGCAGGTGGACAGGGTATGATTTTAGGAACTGTTGTAGGTGCTATGATAATAGGGATATTAAACAATGCTTTAAATTTACTTGATGTTCAGTCTTATTATCAAATGATTGTCAGGGCAATTGTCATACTGATTGCAGTTTTATTGGATAGAAAAGATAAAAACAAATAGAGGTGATAGGATGAAAAAAAGAGGAATACTAAATGGAGAACTTTCTAAATTAGTTGCTGAGATGGGGCATATGGATATGATCCTCATAGGGGATGCGGGAATGCCCGTGCCAAAGGGTGTTAAACTTATAGACTTAGCATTAGTAGAGGGAATACCTGGATTTATAGAGGTTTTAAAAGCAGTATTAGAGGATTTAAAAGTAGAAGAAGCTTATATAGATGTGGAATTAAAAAGTGTAAGTCCTCATATGAAAGAGAAACTTGATTCTGTGATAAACGGCGAGTTCAAAGTGACAGAGATAGAACACGAAAAACTAAAAGAGCTATCTAAAGACTGCAAAGCAGCTATTAGAACTGGAGAATTTACTCCATATTCAAATATAATATTAAAATCTGGAGTTGTATTTTAAGTTTATAACAGCTTTTGCTGTTTAAAAAATAAAAGAATTAAAGGAGGAATTTGATATGAAAAAATTAATGGCACTGATGATGGTACTAGTGCTTAGTATTTCACTTGTTGCATGCACATCTACTTCTAATGAAGGAGAAGAAACTAACGGTGGAACTACTGAGGGGAAAACAGTGGGTTTTGTAGTTTCTACACAATCAAATCCATTTTTTGTAACACTTAAAGAAGGGGCAGAGCAAAAAGCTAAAGATTTAGGTGTAGAATTGATAGTATTAGACTCACAAGATGATCCAACAAAAGAAGCTTCAAATGTAGAAGACTTAATCACTAAAAAAGTAGATCTTATCATAATCAATCCTACTGATTCTGACGCTGTCGTAAACAGCGTATTGGCTGCTAATGATGCAGGTATACCAGTTATAACAGTTGATAGAGCATCAAACGGGGGAGAAGTAGTTTGCCATATCGCATCTGACAACGTAGCAGGAGGTAAGATGGCAGGAGAATTTATAATTGAACAGTTAGGCGGCAAAGGCAAAGTAGTTGAACTAGAAGGTATAGCTGGGACAAGTGCAGCTAGAGAAAGAGGAGAAGGATTTAATGCTGCTTTAGAAGGCACAGAAATTGAAGTAGTTGCTAGACAAACTGCAGATTTTGATAGAGCAAAAGGCTTAGATGTAATGGAAAATATCCTTCAATCTCAACCTGAAATAGATGCTGTATTTGCTCACAATGATGAAATGGCTTTAGGTGCTTTAGAAGCAATAAAAGCAAGTGGAAGAGATATAATCGTAGTTGGCTTTGATGCAACTGACGATGCAGTAAAAGCTGTAGAAGCTGGTGAAATGGCAGCAACAGTTGCTCAACAACCTGGTTTAATGGGTGAAATTGCAATTGAGACAGCAATCAAAGTATTAAACGGAGAACAAGTTGACACAAATATACCTGTTGAATTACAATTAGTTACAAAATAAGCATAAAAATAAGTGGTGAATTATTCACCACTTATTTTTAATCTCATGTAAATTGAATTTCCCATCGGATTGTCATTGAATGGCTCTGTTTCTTCAAATCCGTATTCTATATACAGCTTTAATGCTGTTTCTAAATATGGGAGTGTATCTAAAATTATGTATTCATATCCTATTTCTTTAGCTGACTCAATAACTTTATCAACGAGTAAATGCGAATACCTATTTCCCCTGTACTCAGGTTTTATGTAAAGTCTTTTCATTTCACAAGCTGATTCATTTACTTTTCTCAAAGCCACACAACCAATTGGGATTTTATCTAATTTCAACAGAAAAAGTCTTCCGTAGGGGAGCCCATATTTTATTTTGGGATTTTCAAACTCTTCATCATAGTTTTGCTCAGATAAATAATCCCTAAACTTTTCATCCTTTTGTATGAGCATATTTGTATATTCTTCAAATAAATCTCTAATCGTTTCAAGCTCATCATAAGCTAATATAATTTCTATCATATGATCACCTCTTAATTCTTACATATTTAATTTACCATTTTATAGCTGCAATTACAATGTTATTGAAAATAAGGGCAGCATTTGATAAAATGTTAAATAGATAACATATTTTAATAATATTTCAAGAATGAAAAAGTTACAGAAATGATAAGGAGGGGTAGAATGGATGTAATAAAATTAGGTGATGGAATAACTAAATTGTCTGCAAGTTTAGATGGAATATTGTTTGAGGGAATGTGGGAGATACCAAATGGAGTATCATTGAATTCTTATATTGTAAAGGGAGAAAAAACAGCCATAATAGACGGCTTTTGTGATTGGGATGGAGTCCCTGAAAAATTATTTGAGCTATTAGACAAAGCAGAAGTTAAGTTAGAAGATATAAAGTACTTAGTGATAAATCACATGGAGCCTGATCATTCTGGATGGATTAAGGATTTCAAAAAACTCAACACAGATTTTGAAGTGGTTTGTACTAAAAAAGCAGCAAATTTAATGAAAGCATTCTTCGACCAAGAAGAAAATGTAAGGGTAGTACAAACTTTGGATACGCTTGATTTAGGGGATGGAAAAGTTTTAGAGTTTTATGAAGTACCTAATGTGCATTGGCCTGAAACTATGATGACTTTTGAAAAATCTACAAAAACAGCATTTACTTGTGATTTATTTGGAACATTTGGAAAGACAGACTATGATTTTGATGACGATTTAACCGATGAGGATTTGAGATATTTAGATGATGAGGGCTTGAGATATTATGCAAATGTAATGATGACCTTTTCACAACAAGTAAAAAGGGCAGTTGATAAATATGAAGAATTAGGGGCAAAGACAATAGCACCGGGGCATGGGATAGTTTGGAGAAAAGACCCAAGCAAGATAGTGCAGATGTATAAAAACTACATTGACTATGCTCTAGGGTATGGCAGAAAAGAGATAACCATATTATGGGGATCAATGTATGGAAGAACTGAAGAAGCAGTCAAAGAGATTGAAAAATATATCACTGAAAAGAACATAAAGCTAAATGTTCATAGACTGCCTGAGACAAATTGGGGAACTATGCTTAAATCTGTATTGAGCTCGTCAGGAGTAATAATAGCAGCTCCAACATATGAATATCAGATGTTTCCACCTGTTGCCTGCGCATTAGAAGAGATAGGCAGGAAGAAAATACTTAAAAGACATGCACTTGCATTTGGGTCTTATGGATGGACTAGTGGATTACAGAAAGAATTAGATGACATAATGAACAGATATAAATTAAATTGGGACTTTGTAGATACCTATATATTCAATGGCAGAGCTAGAAATGAAGATATTGATGTGATTAAAAAAAGAGTAGACGCATTGATAAATAATATTGGAATTTAGGGAGAGAAAAACATGCTAAATTTCTTGGATTCATTTTCACCAGTTCAGCAGGCATTCTTAGCAACTCTTTTTACTTATGGAGTAACAGCATTAGGTGCTGCGTTAGTGTTTTTCTTTAAGACTATAAATAAGTCTGTTTTAAATGGAATGCTGGGATTTGCAGCAGGCGTAATGATAGCAGCTTCATTTTGGTCATTGTTAGAACCAAGCCTAGAAATGGCGGAGAATTTAGGACAAGTGCCTTATTTGACAGCAGCTATAGGATTTTTATTAGGTGGCGGTTTTTTATATTTAGTTGATACACTGATGCCTCACTTGCATATGGGTCTTGAAAGCTCGAAAGCTGAGGGGCCGAAGACATCTTTGCAAAGGAGCATACTTTTAGTGCTAGCAATTACATTGCACAATATACCTGAAGGTTTAGCTGTTGGTGTTGCTTTTGGAGCAGCGGCTTTAGGAGATGCATCAGGAGCGACTATTGCAGGGGCTAGTGTATTGGCACTTGGCATAGGGCTTCAAAACTTTCCTGAAGGAGCAGCAGTGTCCATTCCATTGAGAAGAGAAGGTTATTCAAGGGGAAAATCATTCTTTTTAGGTCAGGCATCTGGAATTGTTGAACCAATAGCAGCAGTTTTGGGCGCTTATGCCGTTGTAGCTATTCAACCAATGCTGCCATACGCTTTGGCGTTTGC
>DAONLG010000030.1:1461-16068 GCA_035406565.1 Soehngenia sp. | reverse complement strand
AGAGAAGGCGGAAGGACAGTAGGAGCAGGAGTTGTAACTAAGGTTTATGAATAAATAGAATACTAAAAGAAGGAATTTTCATTCCTTCTTTTAGTGCTGTCTATGAATAATTTTTTTTAAGTAAAATTAAAAAAATACTTGTAGTACAGCTATTTTTAGTGTAAACTATAGTAGTGTCTAAAATTATGGCATTGCGATGAGGTAAGAGGTTGCTGCAGTTTGTGCAGGTAATTTTTACTGAGAATGTCCGGTTTTAAATCGGGCGACTTTAAGACTTTTCGATAATTAAAAAAAAGCTGGTAAACACCCGGCTAAGTTTATCGGTGTCTTAAGTCGCATGTCAAGTAAACATGCGATAGAAGGAGGGAAATCAATGGCAAACAATCAAAAAATTAGAATTAGGTTAAAAGCTTATGATCATGAACTTTTAGATTCTTCTGCTGCAAAAATTGTTGAAACAGCAAAGAGAACAGGAGCAACAGTATCTGGACCTATACCATTGCCTACTGAAAAGGAAATAGTTACTATCCTTAGGGCAGTTCACAAATACAAGGATTCCAGAGAACAATTTGAGCAAAGAACTCATAAAAGGCTCATAGACATAATCAATCCTAATCAAAAGACAGTAGATTCGCTTATGAAGCTGAATTTGCCTGCAGGAGTAGACATTGAAATAAAACTATAGAAATTTATATGATTGCTTAGGCAATCCGCTATAAAAATGGAGGTGTAATGATGAAGAACATATTGGGCAGAAAAATTGGGATGACTCAAATATTCCTTGAAAATGGAGATGTAGTTCCAGTAACAGTTGTTGAAGCAGGTCCAGTGTATGTAGTACAAAAAAAGACTAAAGAAAAAGAAGGCTACAATGCAATTCAAGTTGCATTTGGAGACGTGAAAGAAAGAAGAGTCATAAAGCCAATAAAAGGACACTTCGACAAAGCAAATGTCGCATATAAAAAATATTTAAGAGAATTTAAAGTTGAAAATCCAGATGAATTTGAAATCGGTCAAGAAATCAAAGCAGATGTATTTTCAGTTGGGGATAAAGTTGATGTAACAGGAACTTCAAAAGGAAAAGGAACACAAGGTGTCATTAAAAGACATGGATTTGGAAGAGGTAGAGAATCTCATGGTTCTAAATTCCACAGAATGCCAGGAGGTATGGCTGCAGGAACATATCCTGGAAGAGTATTCAAAGGCCATAGAATGATGGGCAGAATGGGAAATGAGAAAGTTACTGTACAAAACTTACAAGTAGTAAGAGTTGACGCAGATAAAAACTTACTTCTTATAAAAGGAGCAGTTCCAGGGCCTAAAAAAGGTTTAGTAATAATCAAAGAAACAGTAAAGAAGTAATTTTTTCACGAAAGGAGGATTAAAATGCCTAAAGTTAATGTTTACAATATAAACGGAGAAGTAGTAGAAGAAATGGAACTTAGCGATGACATTTTCGGCATTGAGATAAATGAACACGCTGTATATGAAGTAGTAAAAAACCAATTAGCAAACAAAAGACAAGGCACTCAATCTGCTAAAACAAGAGCAGAAGTAAGAGGCGGTGGAAGAAAACCTTGGAGACAAAAAGGGACAGGTAGAGCAAGACAAGGAAGCATCCGTTCACCACAATGGAAAGGTGGAGGAGTTGTATTTGCACCAAAGCCAAGAGACTACAGTTACAGTGTGCCTAAGAAAGTCAAAAGATTAGCTTTAAAATCAGTATTGACTTCAAAAGTTTTAGAAAATGAAATGATTGTAGTTGATGAGTTCAATTTAAACGCACCTAAGACTAAAGAAATGGTTAATGTATTGAAAAATTTAAAAGCTGATAAGAAAGCGTTGATAGTAATAGATAAAAAGGATGAAAATGTAATATTAGCATCAAGAAACATTCCAAATGTGCAAACAGCATTTGTAAACACAATCAATGTTTATGACATATTAAAATACAATTCATTCATAATTACTAAAGAGGCTGTTAAAAAAGTGGAGGAGGTGTATGCATAATGCAAATTCCACACGATATAATCATAAAGCCAATAATAACTGAAAAAAGCATGGAAGATATGGAAGAAAGAAAATACACATTTGTTGTCGATAAACATGCAAATAAATCAGAAATCAAAAAGGCCGTAGAAAATATATTTGGAGTTAAAGTGGAAAAAGTAAACACTATGAATATGCTTGGGAAAGAAAAGAGACAAGGATATACAAAAGGAAGAAGACCAAGCTGGAAAAAAGCAATAGTGAAATTAGCTGAGGACTCTAAATCAATAGAATTCTTCGAAGGCATGTAATTGTAAAACTAAAAGGAGGGAAAACAAATGGGTATCAGGAAATTTAAACCTACTTCCCCTGCACTAAGACAGATGAGCGTGTCAACATTTGAAGAAATTACCAAGACTGAGCCTGAAAAGTCACTATTGGTTAGTTTAAATAGAAGCAGTGGGAGAAACGCCCAAGGTAGAATAACTATTCGACACAGAGGCGGCGGAGCAAAGAGAAAATATAGAATAATAGACTTTAAAAGAGATAAAGACGGTATTCCAGGAAAAGTAGCATCCATAGAATACGATCCAAATAGAACAGCTAACATAGCTTTAATAAATTATGCAGATGGAGAAAAAAGATACATCATCGCTCCACATAATTTAAAAGTTGGAGATGTCATTTACTCAGGAGAAGATGCAGATATAAAAGTAGGAAATGCACTTAAGTTAAAAGACATTCCTGTTGGAACTACTGTACACAATGTAGAATTAAAACCTGGCAAAGGAGCGCAATTAGCAAGATCAGCTGGAGCTGAAGCTCAATTAATGGGTAAAGAAGGCAAATACGCTCAATTGAGATTGCCATCAGGTGAATTTAGATTAGTGCCAATTGAATGTAGAGCTACAATAGGTCAAGTAGGAAACATTGACCATGAGATAGTAACAATCGGTAAAGCTGGTAGAAAAAGACATATGGGAATAAGACCTACAGTAAGAGGATCAGCGATGAACCCAGTAGATCACCCACATGGCGGTGGAGAAGGAAGAGCTCCTATAGGATTGCCATCACCAATGACACCATGGGGTAAACCAGCACTTGGATATAAGACAAGAAAGAAAAATAAAAAATCCAACCAATATATAATTAGAAGAAGGACAAAATAGGAATTTGTGAAAGGAGGAAACGAAATGGGCAGATCCTTAAAGAAAGGACCTTTCATTGATGACCACCTACTAAAAAAAGTAGAGGAACTCAATAAAACAAACGAGAAAAAAGTAATTAAGACCTGGTCTCGCAGATCTACTATATATCCTCAATTAGTCGGGCACACTATTGCTGTGCATGACGGGAGAAAGCATGTACCTGTATATATAACTGAAGATATGGTAGGGCACAAGCTTGGAGAATTTGTATTGACAAGAACATTCAGAAGCCATGTTGATAAAACAGAGAAATCATCAGGTGTAAAAAAATAAAGTGAAGGAGGTATAACCATGGAAGCTAAAGCTGTAGCCAAATATGTTAGGATTTCACCACGAAAGGTCAATTTCATTTGTGCAGAAATCAGAGGCAAGCAAGTAGACGAAGCTCTTTCAATCTTAAAATTTACACCTAAAAGAGGTGCAAGAGAATTAGAAAAAGTGTTGAAATCTGCGATAGCAAATGCCGAAAACAATTTTAACATGAACAGAGATGACCTTTATGTATATAAAGCATATGCCAACGATGGTCCAAGATTAAAAAGATATAGACCAAAAGCAAAAGGAATGGCATACCCTATATTAAAAAGGAGTAGTCACATCGGAGTCGTTATTAAAGAACGCGAGTAAAAGGAGGGGAATAGTTAATGGGTCAAAAAGTAAACCCACATGGTCTTAGAGTTGGCATTATAAAAGACTGGGATTCAAGATGGTATGCTAATGATAAGACATTTAATGAATATTTAGTAGAAGACTTTAAACTAAGAGAATATATTAAAAAAGAGCTTTACTTGTCCGGAGTATCTAAGATCGAGATTGAAAGAGCAGCTAATAAAATCAAAGTTACTGTACACACCGCAAAACCAGGAATGGTAATTGGAAAAGGCGGAGCAGGAGTTGAGGAACTTAGACAAAACTTAGAGAAAATGACAAACAAAAGCGTAGCAGTTAACATAGAAGAAATTAAAGTACCAGAGTTAGACGCTCAACTAGTAGCTGAGAACATAGCTTCTCAATTAGAAAGAAGAGTTACATTTAGAAGAGCCATGAAACAAGCTATCCAAAGGACAATGAGAACTGGTGCATTGGGTATAAAAACTCAAGTATCAGGAAGACTTGGCGGAGCTGACATGGCTAGAACTGAAGGATATAGTGAAGGAACCATACCTCTTCAAACACTTAGAGCTGATATAGATTATGGATTTGCAGAAGCAAACACAACATATGGTAAAATCGGAGTAAAGGTTTGGATATATAAAGGAGAGGTTCTTCCTACCAAAAAGAATGAAAAAAAAGAAATTGTAGAAGCGACTGAACAATAAATATCGTCGTAGGAAGGAGGAAAGTAAACATGTTAATGCCTAAAAGAGTTAAACATCGTAAAGTGCAAAGAGGTAGAATGAAAGGTACAGCATCTAGAGGAAATCAAATAACATATGGAGAATATGGACTTCAAGCATTGGAACCAGCTTGGATTACATCTAATCAAATAGAAGCTGCAAGAAGAGCAATGACAAGATATGTAAAAAGAGGCGGAAACATTTGGATAAAGATATTCCCTGATAAACCAGTAACTGAAAAACCAGCTGAAACTCGTATGGGTTCAGGAAAAGGATCACCAGAATATTGGGTAGCAGTAGTTAAACCAGGAAGAATACTTTTCGAAATGGGTGGAGTATCAGAAGAAGATGCTAGAGAAGCAATGAGACTTGCTGCTCATAAACTCCCAATTAAAACAAAGTTTGTAACACGTGAAGATACGCAAGATAAGGGTGGTGAAGCTAGTGAAAGCTAAAGAAATTCGCCAAATGTCGGATAAAGAATTAAACGCAAAATTATTAGATTTAAAATCCGAGCTATTCAATTTGAGGTTTCAAATGGCAACAGGCCAACTAGACAATCCAATGAGGATAAATTCGGTTAAAAAAGATATCGCTCGTGTAAAGACAATCGCACGTGAAAGAGAATTGTCCATAAGGAAGGAGGTTTAATCTCTAAATGGAAAGAGGAAATAGAAAAGTAAGAATAGGGACTGTAGTAAGCGATAAAATGGACAAAACAGTAGTCGTAGCTATAGAATCAATTGTTACTCATCCAGTTTACAAAAAACAAATCAGAAGAACTACAAAATTTAAAGCTCATGATGAAAACAACGAATGCAAAGTTGGAGATAAAGTACAAATAATGGAGACTAGACCACTCAGCAAGGACAAGAGATGGAGAGTCGTAGAAATCATAGAAAAAGCAAAATAAGTTATTAGGCGAAGGGAGGTATTTTGAATGATTCAAACCGAAACCCGTTTAAGAGTTGCAGATAATTCTGGAGCTAAAGAAGTTCTAGTAATTAGAGTTTTAGGAGGCAACAATCAAAAGTATGCTAATATCGGGGATGTAGTAGTTTGTACTGTCAAAAGTGCAACACCTGGTGGAGTTGTTAAGAAAGGCCAAGTTGTAAAGGCTGTTATCGTTAGAACTAAAAGAGGAGTAAGAAGATCTGACGGTTCATATATAAAATTTGATGACAATGCTGTAGTAATCATCAAAGATGACAAGAATCCAGTAGGAACTCGTATTTTTGGACCAGTAACAAGAGAATTGAGACGAGGAAATTATATGAAGATTATATCCTTGGCACCGGAAGTAATTTAAGGGGAGGTGTAGAGATTGAACATTAAAAGCGGAGACACAGTATTAGTAATTTCAGGAAAAGACAAAGGCAAAACTGGAAAAGTAATGAGAGTTTTACCTAGAGAAAATAAAGTTATAGTTGAAGGCGTAAATATTGTAACAAGACATAAAAAACCTCAAGGCCCAACAAACCCAGGTGGCATTGTAAAATATGAAGCACCTATAAACGCTTCAAAAGTTATGTTCTACTGTCCAAAAGATAAAAAAGGCGTTAGAATAGGACACAAATTCAATGCTGACGGGACAAAAGTAAGAGTATGTAAAAAATGCGGAGAAGTTTTAGATAAATAACAGTGAGAGGAGGTAAATAAATGACTTCCAGATTAAAAATAAAGTACATGGAAGAAGTAGTTCCTGCCATGATGGAAAGGTTCAACTACAAAAACGTTATGGAAGTACCTAAATTAGAAAAGATCGTAATAAATATGGGAATAGGAGAAGCTAGAGAAAACCCAAAAGTGTTGGAAGCAGCAGTAAATGAATTAGCTCTAATTACAGGGCAAAGACCTGTTGTAACCAAGGCAAAAAAATCTATAGCTAACTTTAAAGTAAGAGAAGGCATGAATGTCGGAGCTAAGGTAACACTTAGAGGTGACAGGATGTATGACTTTTTAGATAAATTTATGAATATAGCCCTACCTAGAGTAAGAGACTTTAGAGGCGTAAGCGATACATCTTTTGACGGAAGAGGAAATTATGCGATTGGTGTAAAAGAGCAGCTTATATTCCCAGAAATAGAATACGATAAAGTAGAATCTATAAGAGGTATGGATATAATTATCGTAACAAGTGCCAAGACAGATGAAGAAGCAAAAGTCTTCTTGGAAAAGATGGGTATGCCTTTTAGAAAGTAAAAAGGAGGGGAATAATTTGGCTAAAAAATCAATGATTGCTAAACAACAAAGGAAGCAAAAGTTTAGCACACGTGAATATAATAGATGCAAGATTTGTGGAAGACCTCATGCTTATTTGAGGAAATATGGTGTTTGCCGTATATGCTTTAGAGAATTGGCATACAGTGGGCAAATCCCTGGTGTTAAAAAAGCTAGTTGGTAAAACTAACGTTTGAAAGGAGGTAACAACTATGATGACAGATCCAATCGCAGATATGCTAACGAGAATCAGAAATGCAAACAATGCAAAGCACGATTCAGTAGATATACCAGCGTCAAAAATAAAAAAAGAAATCGCAAGGATTCTCCTAGATGAGGGATTCATAAAGGGATTTGATGTTATAGACGATGGGAAACAAGGGATCATTAGAGTAGATTTAAAATACGGGAAAAATGGTGAGAAAACCATCAGTGGAATAAAGAGAATTTCTAAGCCAGGGCTTAAAGTGTACGCAAAAAGCGAAGAATTACCTAGAGTACTTGGTGGATTAGGAATAGCAATCGTATCTACATCAAAAGGGATAATGACAGATCGTCAAGCTAGAAAGGAAAATGTAGGCGGGGAAGTAATCTGCTACATTTGGTAATAAATATTTATTTGAATAGGAGGTGCACTCATGTCAAGAATTGGGTTGAAGCCTATCAATATACCAAGTGGAGTGGAAATAAAAATATCTGATAAGAACTTGGTAGAAGTAAAAGGCCCAAAAGGAACATTAACAGAACAAATTAGTCCAGATATGGAGATAAAAATAGATAATGGAGTATTGACTGTATCCAGACCATCTGATTTAAAAAGACACAAATCACTACATGGTCTTTCAAGGACTTTAATAGCAAATATGATTACAGGAGTAACAGAAGGCTTTGAGAAGAGCTTGGATATAGTTGGAACAGGTTATAGAGCTGCAAAACAAGGAAACAAATTGGTTCTAACTCTTGGATACTCACATCCAGTTGAATTAGTTGATCCAGATGGAATAACAGTAGAAGTACCAGCACCAAATAAAATCATCGTAAAAGGGATTGACAAGCAAAAGGTTGGTAATTATGCAGCTAAAATTAGAGAATTAAGAAGCCCAGAACCATACAAAGGCAAGGGTATTAAATACTCAAATGAAGTTGTCAGACGTAAGGTCGGCAAAACTGGTAAGTAGAAAGGAGTGAACGAATTTGCTAAAGAAAATAGATAAAAACGAAAAAAGAAAAGTTAGACATACCAGAGTAAGGCAAAAAATTAAAGGCACTCCTGTGAAGCCAAGATTGAATGTTTATAGAAGCACAAATCATATATATGCTCAAATCATAGATGATGTAAACGGACATACTTTAGCACAAGCTTCTACATTAGAAAAAGATTTAAATTTAAGCTCTACAAAGAACAAAGAAGCTGCCAAAGTTATTGGCCAAACTATAGCTAAGAGAGCAATGGAAAAAGGCATAACAGAAGTTGTCTTTGATAGAAGCGGATATATTTATCATGGGAGAGTAAAAGAGCTTGCTGATGGAGCAAGAGAAGCAGGCCTTAAGTTCTAATAGAAGGAGGGGAATTAATGGAACGTTCATTTATAGATGCAAGCGAATTAGATTTACAAGAAAGAGTTGTTAGCATAAATCGTGTTACAAAAGTTGTAAAGGGCGGTAGAAACTTTAGATTTAGCGCACTTGTAGTAGTAGGAGATGGAAATGGGCACGTAGGAGTAGGGATGGCTAAAGCTTTGGAAGTGCCAGAAGCTATCAGAAAAGCTGTACAAGATGCTAAAAAACATATCATTGAAGTACCTCTAGTTGGAACAACAATACCTCATGAAATAACTGGGATATTTGGGGCAGGTAGAGTACTTCTAAAACCATCTAAAGAAGGTACTGGAGTTATTGCAGGGGGAGCAGTTCGTGCAGTGTGCGAATTAGCTGGAATAAAAGACATAAGGACAAAATCCCTTGGAACAAATAACCCTAGAAATGTAGTCAATGCTACAATGCAAGCTCTAAGCTCATTAAAGAGAGCTGAAGATGTTGCAAGATCAAGAGGGAAAACAGTAGAAGAATTATTCAGTTAGGGGGAGAAAAATGGCTACAATTAAAATTAAGCTTATTAAGAGTCCCGTTGGGAAACCTGAAAGCCAAAGAAAAGTTGTAGAAGCACTTGGATTCAGGAAAGTTAACCAAGTTATTGAAAAAAATGATACCCCTCAAATAAGAGGTATGATTGATAAAATTAACTACATGGTTGAAATAATAGACTAGTAAAGGAGGTGTGCTAATTGAAGCTAAACAACATTAGACCAAATGCTGGAGGAGGCTCCGTAGAAAAAAAGAGATTAGGTAGAGGAATAGGATCAGGACTCGGCAAAACTTCCGGAAAAGGTCACAAAGGGCAAAATGCGAGATCAGGAGGTGGAGTTAGACCAGGTTTCGAAGGTGGTCAAATGCCATTATTTAGAAGAACTCCAAAGAGAGGATTTACAAATATTTTTGCTAAAGAATATGCTATTGTAAATCTATCGGATTTAAATAGATTTGAAGAAAACACCGTCGTTACTCCAGAAGCTCTATTAGAAGCGGGAATTGTTAAATTGAACAAAGATAAAGTAGGAATAAAAGTTCTCGGCGACGGAGAATTAAATGTTAAGCTTACGGTTAAAGCTCATAAATTTAGCAAATCTGCTGCTGAGAAAATCGAAGCTTGCGGAGGAAAGGTAGAGGTGATTTAGATGCTTACTACCTTAAGAGATGCATGGAAGATACCTGAACTTAGAAAAAAAATGATATTTACCATGTTGATGCTAGGAGTTGTAAGATTAGGTGCAGCAATACCTGTTCCTTTTATGAACAAAGAGATAATCAGATCTATATTTAGTTCAAATCAAGGGAGCATATTACAATTTTTAGACATGATGGCAGGAGGAACATTTAGTAATTTTAGTATCTTTGCAGCAAATATATATCCATATATTACAGCATCTATCATCATTCAACTTCTTACAATTGCGATTCCTAGATTAGAAGAATTAGCAAAAGAAGGAGAAGAAGGTAGAAAAAAGATAAATAGAATTACTAGATACAGTTCAGTATTACTTGCAGTCATCACAGCATCTGGTTACACATTTGGTTTATTCAGATCCGCACTTGAAACAACAAATGCTATGCAAAATATAATAGTTATACTATCTATGGTTGCAGGAACTTCATTCTTGATGTGGATTGGTGAACTGATTACAGAAAAGGGAATTGGAAATGGTATTTCATTACTGATTTTCATAGGTATAATTGCAAAATTACCATCTGATTTTATATCGAAAATAAGGTTAGTACAAGCAGGACAAGTTAGCATTATCTCAATAATTATATATATAATAATTATGTTATTGACAGTTGCTTTTGTAGTGGCTCTTCAAGAAGGAGAAAGAAAGATCCCAGTACAATATGCAAAAAGAGTAGTAGGAAGGAAAATGTATGGTGGGCAAAACACTCATATACCAATCAAAGTATTGATGGCAGGGGTAATCCCAGTAATATTTGCATCATCATTATTATCACTACCACAAACAATTTCACTGTTCTGGAAAGGTGGAGTTTCAAGCTGGATAACTAAATATTTAACACCTCAAGGCACAGTAGGGTTGATAATTTATTTGATATTAAATATTATTTTGATCATATTCTTTACTTACTTCTACACAGCTATTCAATTTAACACTGTTGAATACTCAAAGAATTTACAACAACACGGTGGATTTATCCCAGGGATAAGACCTGGAAAACCAACATCAGATTACTTGCAAAAGGTTGTAAATAGAATCACATTTGTAGGAGGAGTATCACTGGCAATCCTCGCATCCCTTCCAATCCTTATATCAAGGATAATGGGAATGCAAGTTAACTTTAGTGGAACAGCAGTAATTATCGTTGTAGGTGTAGTTCTTGAAACTGTAAAACAAATCGAATCTCAAATGTTAATGAGACACTATAAAGGTTTCTTAAAATAATTAATTAGGAGATGATGAAATGAGGCTAATATTGTTGGGGCCGCCAGGAGCTGGAAAAGGAACACAGGCATCGGCGATTGTTAAAAGGTACAATATCCCCCACATATCAACTGGAGATATATTTAGAATGAACATAAAGGAAAACACACAACTAGGCAAAGAGGTAAAATCATATCTAGACGCTGGCCTACTTGTCCCAGATGAGCTAGTTGTAGACATTGTCAATGACAGGCTAAAGAAAAGCGACTGCGAAAATGGCTTTATATTAGATGGCTACCCAAGGACCATTAATCAAGCTGAAGCTTTAGATAAAGAGTTAGCTAAAATGGGGACTAAACTTGATGCTGCGATAAATATATTTCTAGATACACAGCTTCTAATCGAAAGAGCAGTTGGAAGGAGACTCTGTAAAAATTGCGGCGCTACTTACCACATAAAGTTTCATCCTCCTAAACAAGATGGAATATGCGATCAATGTGGCGGAGAACTTTATCAAAGAGATGATGACAAAGAAGAAACTGTTAAAAAGAGGATAGAAGTCTATTTGACTCAAACAAAACCTCTGATTGAATACTATAAAGATAAAGACCTTCTCGTTAACATTGACGGAGCACAGTCTATTGAGGACACATTTAAGGAAATAATAAACGCTTTGGAAAAATAAAGAGGTGAAAACTATAATGGATTCCACTGATGACTTATCCATCGGGCAGGTGGTTAAGTCAAGAGCTGGGCGAGATAAAGGAAGAATTTTCGTGGTTTTAGACATAATAGATAAAGAATATGTATATGTCGTAGACGGAGATTTAAGAAAATTAGATAACCCAAAAAAGAAGAAAGTAAAGCATTTAGTTGTCTATAATACAGTATTACAAGAATTCAAAAACAAGATTGAAAATAATATTAGAATAAATAATTCATATGTAAGGAAAATCTTAGAACCTTTCAATAAGAGTTTCTAAATAGATAGAACAGGAGGTTCGAAATCCAATGGCTAAAAAAGATGTTATAGAAGTTGAAGGCACAGTAGTAGATGCACTTCCAAATGCCATTTTTAAAGTAAGACTAGAGAACGGTCATGAAATTTTAGCCCATATTTCTGGGAAATTAAGAATGAACTACATTAGAATTCTTCCTGGAGATAAAGTTACCGTAGAATTATCACCATACGATCTAACTAGGGGCAGGATTACTTGGAGAAACAAGTAGCATAGGAGGGATAATATGAAAGTAAGACCATCCGTTAAAAAGATGTGCGAAAAATGTAAAATCATAAAAAGAAATGGGAAAGTAATGGTTATCTGTGAAAACCCAAAACACAAACAAAGACAAGGTTAATATTTAAATAGGAGGTGTACCAAATTTATGGCCAGAATTGCAGGCGTAGACTTACCAAGAGATAAAAGGGTAGAGATCGGTTTAACATATATTTATGGTATCGGCAGACCAAGAGCTAATGAAATTCTTAAAAAAGCTGGAGTCAACCCAGATACTAGAGTAAAAGACTTGACAGAATCTGAAATCGCAAATCTTAGAGCAGTCATAGACACTTATAGAGTAGAAGGCGATTTGAGAAGAGAAGTAGCTATGAACATAAAGAGATTAAAAGATATCAACTGCTACAGGGGAATCAGACACAAAAGAGGGCTTCCAGTAAGAGGTCAAAGGACAAAGACAAATGCAAGGACTAGAAAAGGTCCTAAGAAATTAGCTACTAAGAACAAGTAGGAAAAGGAGGGAAGCAAGTTGGCACCAAAAAAAGGTAAAACCACACGTGTAAAAAGAAGAGAACGTAAAAATATAGAAAGAGGACAAGCTCACATATCCTCTACTTTTAATAATACAATGGTAACTTTGACAGATATGCAAGGGAATGTAATTTCATGGGCTTCAGCAGGTCAATTAGGCTTTAGAGGTTCAAGAAAATCAACTCCATTTGCTGCACAAGAAGCTGCAGAAGAAGCAGCAAAGAAAGCTATGGAACATGGATTAAAGACAGTAGAAGTATATGTTAAGGGACCTGGCTCAGGTAGAGAAGCAGCTATAAGATCACTTCAAGCTTCAGGACTTGAAGTAAGCTTAATTAAAGATGTAACTCCAATTCCTCACAATGGCTGCAGGCCACCTAAGAGAAGAAGAGTATAACAGGAGGTGTACAAATAGATGTCAAGATATACAGGACCAAGCTGCAGACTTTGCCGAAGAGAAGGCACAAAATTATATTTAAAAGGCGACAGATGTTACAGCGACAAATGCGCTTTAAATAAAAGAAACTTTGCACCAGGACAACATGGACAAAGTAGAAAAAAATCAACTGAATACGGTATGCAGCTTAGAGAAAAACAAAAAGTACGTAGATTTTATGGTTTAACAGAATCACAAATGAGAATGTACTTCGATAAAGCAGACAAGATGAAAGGCATAACTGGGGAAAACTTACTCAGATTATTAGAATTAAGACTAGACAATGTCGTATATAGAATGGGATTTGCTTCATCAAGAGCAGAAGCAAGACAATTAGTAACACATGGTCATTTCCTTCTAAACGGAAGAAAAGCAGATATACCATCTCTTATAACAAATGTTGGAGATACGATAGAAGTAAAAGAAAAAAGTAAATCAAGCGATAAATTCAAAGCATTAATGGAAAACAGAGCTGGAAATACTGTTCCATGGGTAGACGTAGACGTTGAAAAAATGAGAGGTACTATTGTAACTCAACCTTCTAGAGAAGACATAGATCTTCCTGTAGAAGAGCACTTAATAGTTGAGTTATATTCAAAATAATAATTGCAAAACTAGTTGCCCTCGTCCATATAAAAACTTTTTCAAGGAGGGTTATTGTTTATGATAGAAATCGAAAGGCCAAAGATAGAAGTAGAAGAATTATCTGAAGATGGAACATATGGCAAATTTGTAGTTGAACCACTAGAGAGGGGTTATGGGACTACATTGGGGAATTCTTTAAGAAGAGTACTTCTATCCTCATTACCAGGTGCAGCAATCTCAACAATAAAAATTCAAGGCGTAATGCATGAATTTTCTACTGTTCCAGGGGTGGTAGAAGATGTACCTGAAATCATCCTCAACATTAAAGATATTGCTGCAATAATGTATGCTGATGAACCTGTAACTTTGATAATAGATGAAGAAGGGCCAAAGGAAGTAAAAGCAGGAGACATAAAAACAGGGGCAGATGTTGAAATAGTAAATAAAGATTTGCACATTGCAACAATAAGCGAAGGTGCAAAACTTTATATGGAAATGGAACTCATAAAAGGAAGAGGCTATTATTTAGCCGATAAAAACAAAAAAGAAGGGCAAGCTGTTGGAGTCATTCCAGTAGATTCACTCTTCACACCAGTTACGAAAGTTAATTTCCATGTAGGCAACACAAGAGTTGGGCAAATCACAGACTACGATAAATTAGAGCTTGAAGTTTGGACTAACGGGACTATGAGTGCAGATGAAGCAACCTCCCTAGGTGCTAAAATACTCATGGAACATTTGAATCTTTTCGTGGGGTTAACTGATAGAGTAAATGATGTAGAGATAATGGTTGAAAAAGAAGAAGAACCTAAAGGAAAAGCTTTAGAGATGACAGTTGAAGAATTAGACTTGTCGGTAAGAAGCTACAACTGCCTAAAAAGAGCTGGCATAAACACTGTAGAAGAATTAACTCAAAAAACAGAAGAAGACATGATGAAAGTTAGAAACCTTGGGAAAAAATCGCTAGAAGAAGTTCAGAAAAAACTTGCCGAATTAGGCCTTAGTCTAAAGAAAAGCGAGGAGTAATTTTTACAAGCAAGGAGGGAATGAAATGACAACATTAAGAAAACTTGG
>DAONLG010000030.1:0-1361 GCA_035406565.1 Soehngenia sp. | reverse complement strand
GGGATTAAGTTAAAGCTTAGTCCCTTTGTGCTATTTATCTTAATTAAACTACAATTGCAATCAAATTATCAATATGTTATATTAAGTTGAGAATACATTTAGTTCAGAGGAGACTCGAATGGAAAACGAAATTATGATAAATATAGAAAATGTCAGTTATGAATATAAATCCTATGTTGATGAGTCCATACAACTTGCAGTTAAAGATTTAAGCCTTGAAATAAAAAGAGGAGAATTTTTAGCTATATTAGGTCACAATGGATCTGGCAAGTCAACATTAGCGAAGATGATGAATGGAATGATACTTCCTACAAGAGGAGAAGTATATGTAAACGGCATAAACACTAAAGATGAAGATAAAATATGGGACATAAGAAGTAAAGCTGGCATGGTTTTTCAAAATCCAGATAACCAGATAGTTGCGACCATTGTCGAAGAAGATGTCGCTTTTGGGCCAGAAAATTTAGGCATACCTCCTGAAGAAATAAGAAAGAGAGTAGATGATTCTTTAGAAGCAGTGGGAATGAGTGAATACAAAAAGCACGCACCACATCTTTTGTCTGGTGGGCAAAAGCAAAGAGTAGCTATAGCAGGCATTTTAGCTATGGAACCAGATTGCATAATCTTTGATGAACCTACAGCTATGCTAGATCCATCTGGAAGAAAAGAAGTCATGGAGACTATAAAAAAGCTAAACAAGGATAAGAATAAGACCATAGTGCTGATAACTCATTACATGGACGAAGCTGTCATGGCAGATCGAGTTATGGTGTTAAATGAAGGAGAAAATGTGCTCATGGGAACTCCAAGAGAAATATTTACTCAAGTTGAAACATTAAAAAAACTTGGGCTAGATGTTCCCCAAGTTACTGAACTTGCTTATGAGCTTAGAAAAGAAGGTTTTGACATAAGAAAAGATTGCATTACAATTGAGGAGCTGGTGGAAGCGATATGATTATAAATATTGAAAACTTAAACTTTATATACAATATTGGAACACCATTTGAAAAAAAAGCATTAGATGACATATCCATATCCATTGAAGAAGGGGATTTTGTAGGTCTAATAGGACATACAGGCTCTGGAAAATCGACACTTGTTCAACATTTAAATGGGCTTATCAAACCTACGAGTGGGAAAATAATAGTCGATGGGGTCGATATTACAAATCCTGAAACAAAGATGAAGGAAATACGTAAAAAAGTAGGCTTAGTTTTTCAATATCCTGAGCATCAGCTCTTCGAAGAAACTATTTACAAAGACATTGCATTTGGCCCAAAGAATTTAGGATTGACAGAAGAGGAGATAGAATTAAGGGTCAGGGACGCTATGGAATTAGTTGGGCTTGATTATGATACTTT
>DAONLG010000029.1:0-16228 GCA_035406565.1 Soehngenia sp. | reverse complement strand
AATTGAGTTCATGCTATCAGACTCGGTTATGGTTGCTATTTCAGTAAGTTTAACCTTATCATCAGAATTTGTTATTTCTAATTCAAAATTCTCTAAATCAGACCTAGTGAAATTTTTATTTACACTTTCCACTACGATAACCGGATATTCATCTTGAATATTTGAAAGTGTTGTAGCTGCTCTAGGTGTTGCTATTATATTAGAAATTTGAGCATATACTTGTGCTACAGTTAGATTGTTCTCCATAGCTAATTCTTTATTTACAGTAATATTTATTTCTTTGTTTTGATCATCTAGTCCATTTGAAACATTAGATATCCCTTCAACAGAATTCATAATTTCCATAACTTCTTCAGATACAGTATTTAAAGTATCTAGTTCAGGACCTTTTACTATAATTTCCATACCTGATCCTGCAATTGCGGAAATATCCATATTTGATTCAGAAACATTCAATTTTACGCCCATATCATTAGCTATTTTTTCTATCTCAGCTTTCATTTCACTATTTTTTACTCCACTTTCCTCATCTAAGAGAACGTATAGTGAAATTTGATTTGTATTTTGTCCAAACCCTTGTATACCACCTAAAAATGCTCCTACAGTATCTATTCCCTCTAAATTGAGAATTTCAGCTACCACAGAATTACCAAGTTCTTTGACTTCATCTGTATCATATTCACTTGGAGCATCTAAAGTGACAAGCATCTGAGGTGATTCCATAGTAGGAATAAATTCTGTTCCCTTGGAATATGCTAACGCAGCACTTAAAACTAATAATAATGATGCAGCAATCAACACTATAGCCTTTCTTCTTAAGGCCCATCTGATAACTTTTTCGTAAATATTTACTAATTTATAAAAAATCTTTGATTCTTTGCTGCTTGACTTAGCTAATATTGTTGATGACATTGTTGGTACCAATGTTAAAGCTACTAACAAACTAGCAAATAATGAAAAAGCAATAGTTAGCCCCATATCAGTAAATAATTGTCTTGAAATCCCTTGAGTAAATACAATAGGTAAAAATACTACTGCTGTTGTCAAAGTTGATGACGTAATTGCTCCAGCAATCTCATTAGCTCCAATCACAGAAGCTTTTACTGAAGAATATCCTTCTCCTCTGAGTCTGTAAATATTTTCTATAGCAACAATTGAATTATCCACGAGCATTCCTACTCCAAGTGCTAATCCTGCTAAAGAAATGACATTCATACTGATACCGCCAAAATACATTAGTGCAATTGCAAATACTATACTAATTGGTATAGACAATGCAATGATTAATGTAGGTCTAATATCTCTCAAAAATATAAGCAAAACCAATATAGCTAATATACCACCATAAACAATATTATCTAATACTGAGTTTATAACAATATCAATATAAACGCCTTGATCTAATAACGGTGTGAAATGAATGGATGGATCCTTAGCTGAAATGTCTTCCATCTTATCTCTAATGCCTTTTGCAACTTCACTAGTTGAAAAATTGCTTTGTTTTTGCATTATCAGCATAACTGCATCATTATTATTTACTTTAGTATAATTATCATCTAAATTATTTAACATGTTTATTTCAGCAACATCGCTTAAATATATTTTCCCTATCAAATCATCGCCTGTATCAAATAATAATAGATTACTGATTTCATTTATATCAGAAAGTTTATCCCCAACTTTTACTACATATTTACCATTTTCATCACTAACATATCCTGCTGGCATCGAAAAATTCTGTGCTGATAAAATCTGAGAAATCATGCTCTTAGTTATTACGCCATCTAAAGATGCTTGTTTAAAGGCATCTTCTCTTGCCTTTTCAAACTCCTCATACCCTTTATCTATTTCTTTTTGAGTATTTAATAAGTTGTTTTTAGCATTATCAAGTTGTGTAGTTAATGCTAATTTTGCATTGTTTAAGTTCGCTTCTTGAGCTAATAAATCAACTTTTTTATTTTGTATATCTTTACTTTGTTTCTCTAATTCGCTAATTTTAGTATTTATAGAATCTAGAGAATTCTTTAATTCTGTTTTTTTAGCTTCTAATATTTGTTTCTGAGATTTAACAGTCTCTAATGTTTGTCCTGGATATTGAGGACTCGTTCCTCCTCCAGCAATTAATATAGCTTCAGTTATATTTAATTTTTCTAATTGATTGTCAATTTCATCAATGCTATCGCTAACGACTTTTTTATTAGAATAAAGTTGTTCAAGTCCATCATTAATTGATTCTTCAGCCTTGTTGATCTCTGTTTTTGCACTCTTTATTTTTTCTAACCCAGAGTTAATTTCAGTTAATTGTTTCTCTCTTTCTGACTCTATCTGAGCTAATCCACTTTCTATCTCTTTCTTGCCATCGTTTAATTTATTTTCTGTTTCTGCTAATTTGGAATCTACTTTTTTTAATATTTCACTATTGAGATTGTCTATTTTGGTTTGATCAATCAAAACCTCAATCTCTTCCTCAATTAATCCTTGTCCAGAAACAGATGCTACACCTGCAACACCTTCAAATTGAGGAATTATCTCTTCACTTACAATCTTCGAAATCTCTTTTGTGTCCTTGCCTTCAATATCTACTGAAGAAACCATAATAGGCAGCATATCGGGATTTAATCTCATGACCATAGGACTTTGTATATGATCGTTAAATCCAGCTTTTACCATGTCTAGATTACTGCTTATTTCTATAATAGCTGAATCCATATTCACGGTAGAATTAAACTCAATAATTACCATAGACTGGTTTTCATTAGAAGTCGACTCTACATTTTTTACGTCATTGATTGTAGAAACTGCTTGTTCAATTGGTTTAGTGACCGCCACTTCTACTTCTTCAGGACTTGCACCTGGATATACCGTCATTATTATGACATAAGGCAATTCTAGATTAGGTAATAAATCTGTCTTTAAGTTCATAAAAGAAACGGCCCCTAAGACAAGCACAAGTATTACTGCAACAAAAACTGTATATGGCCTTTTAACACTTAATTTTGGTAGCATTGTAGTCCTCCTTTGTTTTTTGACTGACTGGTCGGTCATGTTTTATTATAAAATCAGATTTTACGTTTGTCAATAAAAATAAAATGGTTTATAAAAAGTGGAAAACCACTTTTTATAAACCTAATAATTCATCAATTCGAGACTTATCAAAACCGACTATAATATTGCCATCAATATCGATCACCGGCACGCCTCTTTGCCCCGATTTTTGAACCATTTCTACAGCTTTTTCATAATCTTTAGTCACATCATATTCAGTAAAATTTATACCTTTTTGCTTTAAGTAATCCTTTACTTTAGTGCACCAAGGTCAAGTTGGAGTTGAATAAATTTTTATATCCATAATTATCCCCCCATATATCTTTATATTATTATACCAACATTTTAATGTGTTCAAACATATAGGAAGTAATATAAATTAAAATATCTTTTTATCCAATTGACCTAAATTATACCTTTGAATGAGATCAATTATTTTCAAAGAATATAGTGGGTCCGTAGCATAACCACATCTTTTAATAGCCCAAGCTGCTTTATAAGGGTCATTCATTACTTCTTCAAAGGGATTGTATCTATCGTTGTCTAATAAAAACTTTATATGATCATCCCAACTTTGTTGCGCAGAATTATATTTCTTAAACTTAGCATCTACTATATATCTCACTCCATTATATACTTCCCATGTTTTTGAAATGATATATGGCTCGTTATTTTTACTTTTTATTCCAAACAAATTATACGACTTTTCCCCGCTGTACTTGTCTGAAGGTACATTTTGTCCCCATCCTGTTTCTAAGATGGACTGTGCAATTTTAAAAGACTGGGAAATCAATTTATTATTTGATTTTTTCGCTAAATTAGAAGCAAAACTAATATAATTATTTTTTTCTGTAATACTATAAGGTCCATATACTTTACCAGTATATACTTTAAAATTAATCCTTTCGCTATTAATTAAACCTCCATTATAATTGGCAGTAGCATATACATACCAGTTTCCTGATTCTTCAGATAAGGGTTTGAATTGCCCCTCCAAATTATTCGCAGGTATAACCTTTTTAATGTTTTTTTCATTATTAATGAACACAAATTTTACATCACTAATTTTTACATTGCTTTCAACATTTAAAATCTTGCCGTCAGTAAGAACTACTTCATTTGGCCCAATTCCATTTAAGAATATGCGAGGTTTACCATCTATAACAATTTTAATAGGTTTAGAATTTATATATTTCCCCGAAGTATCTTTTACGCGCACTATAAATTCTTTTTCACCAGAATCACTACCTACGGGCATGTATTTATAACTCCCATAAGGAATAGTAGATAATATTTTTTCTTTATTTGTATTCGTATCTCTTAAAATATATTGTGTTTCTATGCAATCAAAATTTCTTATGGCATTTAGTGTAATCGGTTTATCTACAACAGTATTCTCTTTAACTCCTGATAGAGACAAGGATTTATCCACTCCAATATTTATATCGTAGTCTTTGCTTGCAACAATCTGTGAATTTAAATTGAGGGCGTTTATTGTTAGTATATAATCTCCTTTTTCATTAAAGTTAGGAGTCCAAATTGTAGTTCCGTATGGATCGCAATTATCTATTGTCTTAGTTTTTCCAGTTGCTTTATTTGTAAGTACATAATCTACTTTTAGTAAAGAAAAATTAGTTTGCGGAGTCAATTTTAATTGATTTCTAAATTCATCAGCATTCTCCAACTCAGATATCGATATTTGAGGGTTTACATCAATTACAACTTTTTTAGCCGAAGCAGCTAATAATTTATTATTAGAATCATATACAGCTAAGACAAGTATTTTTTCTCCATTATGTTCAATATATGGAAGAAATTCTATAATATTGTCAACTGCTTTTGATTGAAAAACCACATCCCCTACGTGATTGTCATGATTAAGAACTAGTAACCTAACGTAACTAACATTATTTTTAATGTTTTCTCCTATGTCATAGTTAATTATAGTTTTCCCACTAATTACTTGATCATTTTCAATTGATAAGATATCCAAATCGTAATATCTACTTCTATCAGTCTTAACTTTTGAATTTATCTCTACGGTTTTTCTGATTTCATCGTATGTAATACCTACGTTCAAAGCTTCTCCAACGACTCTGAGCGGAACATAAGTAAAATCATTATATATTATTGGTTTAGTATCAATTACAGCACAATCTAAGCTATCATATTCGACGATTTGACTATCTATGACTAAACCAATAGATTTATCTCCTTTTTTTGCAAAAACTGATCTGTTTAGTCCATCCCATTCAACAATTCCACCTAATTTTTCAGTAATAAATCTTATTGGCACTAAAGTTCTACCATCTCTAATGATTGGTTGAGCTGATGAGGTGAAATCTTTCCCATCAATTAATATTTTTAATCCTTCTGCTTTGCTTTCGCTACAACCTGTAAATACAAACATTAAAAACATTATAATTATAATTAAATATTTATTGTACCTATTCATCATTATCCCCTTTTAATAAAAATTCTTCTTTCGTCATTGAATAACAGCAATCATCATAAATTTTACCATCATAAGTAACTGTAGCTTCTCTCAAAGTTCCTTCATATATAAAACCGCATTTTAAAATTACATTTTTTGATCTTTCATTGAAAGGATAGTGATATACAGAAAGAATATCAGTAGATAATTCTTTAAAAGCATAACTTATAACAGCCTTTGCTGCTTCAGTAGCATAACCTCTACCCCAATAATTTTCGCTTAACACATAACCCAACATTTTTGCGTCTTTATTATCCCTTTTCCTATCTTTATGCAATCCAATAGAGCCAATCACTTTTTTTTCAGACTTCAATTCTATTGCAAAAATCTCATCACTTAAAATGAAATTTCTTAAAATGAGTAGTGACTCTTCTTTTGATTTATGAAAATCCCAACCTGCATTTGGCCCTACATTAGGGTTCTTAGCATATTCATAAAAATCACCTAAATCTGATATTTTAAATCTTCTAAGTAATAACCTGTCTGTATTGATTTCTTTCAACTTACCACATCCTTGTTCTAAACAATTTTAAACTCTTAACAGTCTTTATTGATAATATCTATAAAAATATCTACTAAATTTGGGTCAAATTGTGTACCAGAATTTTTACGTATTTCTTCAATGGCTTGTTCAATAGTAAGCTTTTTCTTGTAAGGTTTATCCTTTATCATTGAATCAAAAGCATCAAATATTGCCGCAATTCTTGAATATAGAGGAATATCTTCCCCACTTATCCCCCTTGGATATCCTTTTCCATCCCATCTTTCATGATGGTATAAGATATAATCTGCTATATTTGACAATTCCTTCGATGCCATTGCTATTCTATATCCCATTTCTGGATGTTTTTTAATGATTTCCCACTCTTTATCAGTGAGATTTCCGGATTTGTTTAATATTTCAGAATCTATAGTTATTTTCCCAACATCATTAACAGAGCAAAGCATGGTTATCATGTCAATTAACTCCGGATCCCAGCCAAGTTTTAAACCAAGTTTTAGAATTAAGCTATCAAAAAATTCACTTAAATCACATGATGTAGGTTCTTTATATTCTAAAACTTCTCTTATAGCCTCAATATATGTTTTCTGTACATTTGTTCTCTGAATTAATTTTTCTGTATACATCTGGTCTTCTGCTTTACCTATACTTTCTTCTATACTCAATTCTAATGAATCCATAGTATATCCACCGATTGATAAACTTATTTTTATAGGATTTAATTGATTTAAATTATTGATATCTTTTATATTGTTCTTAATTCTTTCTATAACTTGATTGCATTCTTCGATGTCAGCATTTGGAAGAAAAACGACAAATTCATCTCCTCCATATCTTATAATTATATCACTATTTCTAGTAGAATTCTTCAATATTTGAGCAGTATCCTTTATTAACTTATCTCCATAAGCATGTCCAAATCCATCATTTACAAATTTTAGTCCATCAATATCTGCAAAAATAATTGACAACGGTATAAAACTTTCTCCATTTATGCTTTTTGATATAACTCCTAGATAATTTCTATTATAAACATTAGATAATTGATCCATATATACAAAGCTTTCTTCATCAAGTTGTGATTTCTCAACTTTTGACAAATCGATTAGAATACTAACCATATAATTTAGCTTGCTTATATTTTCTAATATTGGTAAGCCTATTTCCAATATATACTTATACTCCTTAAAATCATTTAAAATCTGATATTTTATGATATAGTGCTCTTTATTTTTAACAGCATGATTAATCTTATTTAATCTAAACTCTTTATTATCATTATCTTCTAATTTATCTAAATAATGCATTAAGTCTTTATCCTCATCTTGTTTACTAATTCCAATAAAACTATTAAAATTTTTTGAAAAGTAGAAGGGTTCTTTCGTATTTAAGTTTGTCATATAAAATGCAAATGGTAGTTCTTTTGTTTTCATATCTATAATCTCATCAAGGATAGATATAGTATCAAAGACCTCGATGACAATCATATATTTGTACTCTTTCATTGTCACCAATTTCATTTTTAAAAACATATTATTAGTGACAGCATATTTTGATTTCAAATCATCGCTTATGTAATTATATATATAATAAAAATCTAAATTATTTGAATAGTTTGGGTTAGAATCCAAATTTGAAAAAAAAAGACCTGCATGCCTCGTTAAATCCAATACTAGATTCTACTAAATCAAAACCATAAATAGTGTTATCATTTCCCAATAACGCTTTTATAATAGCATACTCATATCTATCGTGTTTGATTTTCTCATCTAATTTATCCATAATGAGGACCCCTTAGAAACTTATTTTTATCTTATATACCCAATTTTTAAATCATATCATGAATTTTCATCTAAATTTCACAAATATATTATGAATTTAAATTGTTTTTATGTTATACTTACAGAGTAATAAATTGATGAGAGGAGAAATATAATGAAATTTAATGCAAAAAAATTAGTTGTTATGCTGCTCCTAATTAGTATGACTAGCATATTGCTCATAGGTTGCAGTAGTTCTAGTTCAGATGAGGTTGTGGCTGAAGTTAATGATGTAAAAATTACAAAAGAAGAGTTCTATGACTATCTAGTTAGTCAAAATGGTGATGATGCAATAAATGCTTTGATATTAGACAAAATAATTGAATTAGAATTAAAAGAAAATAATATCGATATTACACAAGATCAAATAGATGCTGAGTATCAAAAGGCTGTTGAATCTTATGGTGATGAAGCTACAATGGAACAAGCTTTAGCTTATTATGGATACACAAAAGATGAATTTTTAAAAAATATCAAAATGAATTTAAGTATAGAAGCTTTAATTGAACCTTCTATAACAATTACAGATGACGAAATTGCAGCATATTTTGAAGAAAATAAGGATGATTTTAACCAAGCTGAACAGGTCAAAGCTAGCCATATTCTTTTGGATACGGAAGAAGAGGCTAAGGATGTACTTGCAAAAATTCAATCTGGAGAGTCTTTTGAGGACTTAGCTAAAGAATATTCAACAGATACCGCAACTGCAGCAAATGGTGGAGATTTAGGCTACTTCGGAAAAGATGAAATGGTCGAAGAGTTCTCTAATGCTGCATTCGCTTTAAATGTAAACGAAGTTAGTGAACCAGTTAAAACTACCTATGGATATCATATTATAAAGGTGACAGATAAAAAAGAAGCTAAGGCAGCAACATTAGAAGATTCAAAAGAAGAAATAAGAGAAATATTAAAAGATCAAAAAATACAAGAACAATACCCAACTTGGTATCAAAATGTTCAATCCAAATATACAATAAAAAATAATTTAAAGACAAATTAAAACAATAGCCACCCACTTTATAGAGTCCTACTTAGGGTTTTATGAAGATAATTAAATATTTTGTCGACTCTATTTAGTGAGTGAAAGAAATAACTATCATGCTGAAAGATGTAATCTTCTATAATGCAGCTTGAGGATTTATGGTGACTATTTATTTTTGCAAGTGGCAGTTAACAAGTGGTGAAAAAAACAACCATATCAGAGTGAAAATGCTCTTATATGGTTGTTTTTTTATCTTATCAATTATTATATTGAGTTATTTATACTTTAAACTATCACTTACAAAATATCAATATATTCATCTCTAAGTGCTTTGTTCATACTTCTAATTGCGCAAAATTTTCCACACATAGAACAAGAGTCTTCATACTCAGGTTTCCTATCAGTTCGGATTTTTTTAGCTGTTTCAGGATCTATCGCACACTCCCATTGTGTTTCCCAGTCAAACACTCTTCTTGCGTCAGCCATCCTATCATCGATATCCCTTGCCCCTCTTACACCCTTGGCGATGTCTGCAGAATGAGCAGCAATCTTTGAGGCGATGATACCTTGCTTTACATCTTCCAAGTTTGGGATTGCCAGGTGTTCCGCTGGTGTCACATAGCATAAAAAGGATGCACCAGCAGAAGCTGCAATAGCTCCTCCAATTGCCGATGTGATATGATCATAACCAGGTGCTATATCTGTTACCAGTGGTCCTAATACATAAAATGGAGCGCCATCACAAATGGTCTGTTGCATTTTCATATTGGCAGCGATCTGATCAATAGGCATATGTCCAGGCCCCTCCACCATTACCTGAACATCTTTTTCCCAGGCTCTTTTGGTAAGTTCACCAAGCCTTACAAGTTCTTCTATCTGGCATATATCTGAAGCGTCTGCAAGGCATCCCGGTCTACAGGCATCACCTAATGATATTGTCACATCATGCTTACGACATATATCAAGGATTTCGTCATAGTACTCGTAAAATGGGTTCTCTTCACCAGTCATACACATCCACGCAAATATAAGGGAACCGCCTCTGGATACGATATTCATTTTTCTTTTATTCTTTTTTATCTGTTCTATGGTTTTTCTTGTAATGCCACAGTGCAAGGTGACAAAGTCAACCCCATCTTCGGCATGAAGCTTTACTACATCAATAAAATCTTTTGCTGTTAAGCTGTTTAAATCTCTCTGATAATGGATAACAGAATCATATACCGGAACCGTTCCTATCATAGCTGGACATTCTGCTATAAGCTTTCTGCGGAAAGGAATTGTATTCCCGTGTGAGGATAAATCCATGATTGCATGAGCCCCCATATTAACTGCTTCCATCACTTTTTTCATTTCCATATCATAATCCTTGCAATCTCTTGAGACTCCTAAATTTACATTTATTTTCGTTTTCAGCATGGAGCCAATCCCTTCCGGATTAATACATTTATGGTTTTTATTAGCACATATTACTACTTTTCCAGCTGCAACTAATGGCATCAGTTCCTCAACTGTCATCAGCTCTTTTTCAGCTACTTTTTTCACTTCCTCAGTAATTATTCCTTTTCTTGCAGCTTCCATCTGGGTTGTATATTCTCTCATTATAAATTCTCCTTTTTGTTTATTGCCCACATGTGGTTTAGCGGACCACTTCCTTTTCCTAAGTCAAGTATTGCCCTCAATGCGCCTGATACATATTTCTTTGCTAACTCGATTGATGTTTCCAGATCCATGCCTCTGGCAAGACCCGAGGCAATTGCACTGGATAAAGTACATCCAGTCCCATGAGTATTTTTGTTGTCAATCCTTTCTCCGATGAACCATTTGTGCTTACTATTCTGATACAATAAATCATTGGCATCGTTTACACTGTGCCCGCCCTTTAAAAGAACAGCACATTTGTATTCATTACTGATGATTTCAGCTACTTTAATCATATCCATTTCACTTTCAATGGGTATTCCTGATAAGATAGAAGCTTCCGGAATATTTGGTGTCAATAGAATTGCCTGGCTAAATAAACATTTTTTCAAAGCTTCCACTGCATCGTCCTGAATCAACTTTGAACCGCTTGTGGAAATCATTACTGGATCTACAACAACGTTTTTTGCCTTATAAAATTTTAGCTTTTCTGATATAGTTTCTATCAGTCCAGTTGATGAGACCATCTTAACTGCATCAGGAAAGATATCAGTAAAAATACTATCCAACTGCATGCCTAAAAACTCTGGAGTAACCTCCATAATGCCAGTGACGCCAGTAGTATTCTGTGCAGTAAGTGCAGTTACCGCACTCATGGCATATACACCACATGCGGTCATTGTCTTAATATCTGCTTGGATGCCGGCGCCTCCGCAAGAATCGCTTCCTGCAATTGTTAATGTTGTTTTCATCTTTTCCTCCTATTTCGCTGTATAATCAGCTTTCTTTAGCATTAATTTCATATAACGGCAATAGGTTATATCCCCAATTTACCGCTGAAAACATTTTTATTAAGATGTTTTTTCCATAAAATTATGAAAATTATCTACCTTTTTAATTATATGCCACTAATCCTCTTAATCTCATTACTATTTTCTTTACTATAAGCATCATATACACCTATTGCCTTAAATTTCGAACACTTTAACGTCTAGATTGCACCAAATGCATAACAAAAATATATGAATCCTCCGTGTTCCTATATTCGCATCCTTCACAAAATAGATATCAGTTTTAGATGCATTTCGCCCACATTAACTCAGATTGGCATGAAGTCAAGTAAAATCCCTTCCGAGTCAAAACTTCCCTTGTAATTATCCCGTTATCTTTGTTGTTTTCTTATTAGAGTTCCATGCTTCAACTAAATCGGCAGCTGCCAACTTTGGATTATCTGCTTCAGAAACTGCAGTCACAACAAAAAAACCATGAATTCCCGTTTTAGCAAGCTGTGGTATATCGACAAGCTTAACACCACCACCGACTACCACCGGAATCGGGCTGAGTTTAGCAAGCTTAGAAATTTCATCGAAACTTCTAGTAATAACTCTTCCATCGTAAAGCCCGCAGTCAGGTTTTGTCATCGTTTCATGCAGTGGCCCTGCACCAAAATAATCAATTTTTGAGATATCCACTGTTTGGATATACTCAAATAATTCATGTGTTCTGGCCGATAAACCAATGATTGAATCTTCACCTAGGTATTCCCGACAAATTTCTACAGGAATATCTTCTTGTCCCACGTGGATACCATCAACCTTTATCCCTTGTTTTCTAGCAGCTAAGATAACATCAAGTCGATCATCCACCAACAGTGCAACTTTTTCTGATCTGCCAGCTTCTGCAATTACCTCGGAAGCCTGACGGGTTAGCTCAACTAATTCATGAGCAGAAGAAATCTTTGAACGGATTTGTACACATGTAAACCCTGCCTCGACTGCATCTTTAATGATTGTTACTACAGGTCTGCCCTTTGTATTCTCAGGGCCCACAACTAAGTACGCTGAAATATCAAAATTATCCCTAATCATTTTTTTCCTCCTAAAATATTGTTTATTTTATCCACTTTTGTATTCATCATGTTCGTAAATCCAGGGCGCACATCTGCCTTCAGAACAACTTCTGTTCGTATACCTTTTTCTGCGAGTGCAAATGTTGCGTCCTTAACAGCCTTCATGACTTCATCCCACTCGCCTTCAATCTCTGTGAACATTGAAGTAGTACGATGCGATAAACCGGTATCACTAATTACTTTTATGACTTCGGCTATTTCAGGTGCAAGCTCATCGCCTATTCCGATGGGTGTGATAGCAACTGCGATTAGTGTATTCATAGATTAAACCTCCTCAATTTCAAATGGATTATTAGCAATATCTGTAGCGGTTGCTTTATGTAGTTCATCGAGGAACTGTATCTGAAAGCTTCCAGGACCATCTACTTTATTTTCAGCACGTGCCCCCGCTAAATTATAAACAGCTGTAGCAGTTAAGGCAGCGATAAATGGCGATGTGACTGTTGCATAGACTGCAACAACCCCACCCAGCGAACATCCTGAACCGGTAATTATCTCCATAAAGTGCGACCCTCCATGAGAGTAAGCGATAATTGAGCCGTCGGTTATTAAATCTGTTTCTCCCGATACAGCAACTGCCCCACAGGTCCACTTTGCCAGTGAAATAGCCGCAGCTTTTGAGGCATTTACCGAATCCCTTGAGTCAACACCACGAACATTGGATACAACAGTACCGCCATCCAACCCCCACAAACCAGCCAGAGCGATAATTTCAGAAGCATTTCCTCTGATAATTGATGGTTTATACTCTCTAAACTGATGTAGCAAGTGAGTTCGAAGCGAACCAATACCGATTGCCACCGGATCTAAAACCCATGGCTTCCCTGTATCATGCAAAATCTTTGCGATATGAGGTAAAGTCTGCTCATAAACTGGTTGAAGAGTACCCACATTTATATAGGTGGCACCACTAGCTTTTGCCAAAAATTCACCTTCATCGGGTAGATAAACCATAGCAGCGGATCCACCGACTGCAAGCTGGGCATTAGCCACAAAATTTATTGTTACAGTGTTTGTTATTGATCCCGCCATAGGATTTGTCCGTCTTACTGCTTCGACTGCCTCAAATACTTGTTTTTGAATCTCCTCTTTATTAATCATTAGAATCTACCTTTCTTTATTATTGTTCTGATTACGTTTATAAGCTAAATAGAATAGTCTTAATTTTCATAATAAAAAATGCTCTCCTATGATAAGGAAAGCACTAATGTACTATTTTAATAGATTGTTTCCCTACGACAGTGTTAACTGACAGGTTCAAAGGGTCAGGTTTTACCTTCTCAACTCCTAGGAGTCCCCCCACTACATATTCAATTTGATATTACTTTATAGTATAGCGTTTATTAAAACCCATGTCAAATACTATTAGTCAAATGGACTACAATCATAACGATTTTGACATTCCCTTTGCCATTTTTCCAATTAAAATCAATATATTTAATAAATATTTACTAAAAGAGGTGCCACTATCAGTAGAAATTGGGCAGGAAAATAATTAGAAAAGCAATTGCTAGAGCATGTCAGCCATTTTAAAGAAATCACAGTTCTATCCGAGCACATTGCTTTTACCATGGAAAATCTCGAATAAGTAATCAAAAATAAATAGAATCTGCTACTGTACCCATTCAGGATAAGGCGTTGATGTTTATTTTAAGGGTACTCTAATAACATTAAAAGTCAGAAGATTATTTTGCAAAAATACGTTGATAACACAACTCTGCAAATAGAGAATTTTTTTAGGCGTATTTAGGATATACTTAAAACAAAAAAATTAGCATAGCAGGTGATCACCGAACTATGCCAATTTTTTACCGGTATTTAAAATAACTTAGAGTAACCCTCTAATATAGTGCTATTTTATAACTTCTTAGAAAAAATTGCTAAAACTAATATTACTAGTAATCCAAATATCATAAGGCTCGTTTGCTCTATTGCTAAGATTCCAAATTTTGCTACCAATGCAATTGCAATTGGAACAATATATTTAATTAGAGTATACCAAACATTGAATAATCCAAACTCTATATTTCCTCCATTTGTGAGTTCATCTTTCAAATCTTCTTTCTTGATGAACCAACCTACGAATACAGCTATTAATAATCCACCAATTGCCAAAAATATTTTATCTGTAATTATATCAAAGAAATCAAAAACTGCTACACCAAAAAGCTTTAAGTTAGGAAATGCACCTAAAGATAAAGAAGATAAAACTGACATGACTGTCATTATGACACTGGTAATTGCAACAGCATTCTTTCTTTCCATTTTTCTTTCATCAATCAAATATGCTACCACTACTTCTAACAATGATATTGACGATGTTAATGCTGCAATTGCTAGTGAGATAAAGAAAAATGCAGATACTATTGGCCCAATAAAACCCATTCCCGCAAATATTTGAGGTACGACTTTAAAAACTAATCCAGGACCTTGATTTATTTCTAATCCAAATGCAAATAGAGCTGGAATTATTGCAATACTTGCTAATATTGCAACTGAAGTATCAATCAATGTTACAATAAGAGCATTTTTAGGTAATACCTCATTTTTACTAATATAACTACCATAAGTTATCATGCATCCCATTCCTAAACTCAGTGAAAAGAATTGCTGTCCTAAGGCAGCTAAAAATGTTTCCCCTGTAACTTGACTAAAATCAGGTTTAAATAAGAATTTTAAACCTTCAATCGCTCCGTCAAGAGTTACACTCCTTATAGCTACTAAAATGAATAATATAAATAATGTGGGCATAAGTATTTTCCCTGCTTTTTCAATACCACTAGTTACGCCTTTTGCTACTATATATATGTTTATTGCCATATAGATAAGCATCCAAATTAGTGGCTCTACTGGGCTAGTTATAAAAGCATCAAATGCTGAGGCAATTGCTGTTTGGTCGGATAATAAGCCAGTAAATGATTTTACAATGTATGCAACAGACCATCCACCAACTACTGGATAAAATCCCATGATCAAAAAAGCACTTAAAACCCCTATGACACCAGCAAATGTGAATCTTTTGTTTAATTTTTTGTAAGCACCTACAGCAGCTAATTGAGTTCGCCTTCCAATTGCAAATTCTGCAATCATTACATTTAAACCAATTCCTAGTACAAATAATAAATAAATAAAAATAAATGCTCCTCCGCCATTCCTTGCAGCTAGATATGGAAATCGCCATATATTTCCTAATCCTACAGCTGAACCTGCTGCGGCAAATATAAAGCCAATTCTACTACTCCAGTTATCTCTTTTTTTGCCCTCCATCCTTTTTCCTCCTTAATTGTTATTTAGCACTGTCTACTTTTATAGTATTACATTGCTATGGAAATATATTAATACAAATTATTGATTTTGTCCATCTATTTTTCTGATTATTTTGAAATGTTTGTTAACTATTTGACTAGTTGTTATATAATTCATTTTCTTTATATATATTTAAGTACTATATCTTATTTAGTCTAGCTACAAAGATCTTTCACTAAACAATTCATTTATCAATAACTCATGGTTTTTCAACAACGGTGAAGAAATTACTTTACTATTGTATAAGAAAAAGAGAGCCATTTAGCTCTCTAGTTTTTTATTTTCGGTTTGTCCAGTCAATTCTATTTTCACTTTCTCAATCTTTTTATCTTTTATTTCTTCTATTGTAAAAATAGCGTTTTTTTCAGTAATTGATATTTTACTATTGTCATCAGGAATATAGCCTAATTTAAAAATCAAAAATCCCCCAATAGTATCGTAAAATTCATTCTCTTCATCTATATCTAAATCTAATGTATTATTCAGTTCTTTAATCGAAGTGGAACCTCTGACTAAGTATATATTATTA
>DAONLG010000028.1:0-16406 GCA_035406565.1 Soehngenia sp. | reverse complement strand
CCATTTATAAATGGGAAAGCTTATGGTGATTATAAAAGCGATATATCAAATTATGTAATTGGATTTATTTTAGGGATCGAATGGGATCCTCAGTTTGTAATAAATACAAATGAAAAGAATCAAGAAAAGAATGGTTATAACGGGGATTATTTATATACGGTTGATGCTTCACCTTTTGAATCATTTCTATGTGAACTTGCTGATAAGACTATTTCCTATGAAACAATAAACTATAAAAGGCAAAGGCCAATAGCCCTGCCAAACTGGCCTACCACAGATCCATTAAATCATCCAAATGAGCCTTTAGAAACCGAGGACATGGTTAGTGTTAATGTAGAGCATATAAAATGGAAAGACACATTTAAACCCGGGATGTTTGCGTCATATCATATATATCCATATTATCCTGATTTCATGAATTATCAACATGAATATGCCACTTATGTAGATGACAATGGTAAAATAAATCCATACAAAGCATATCTTATAGATTTAATAAAAGTCCACACAATGCCAGTATTAGTTGCTGAATTTGGAATCCCAAGTTCAAGGGGGATGGCACATGTAAATATTCACAATGGATATAATCAAGGGTTTGTTGAAGAGACAAAACAAGGAGAATATCTCATAGACATGTTAGATGATATTCATCAAACTGGCTATGCGGGTGCACTTATATTTACTTGGCAAGATGAGTGGTTTAAGCGGACTTGGAACACTATGGATTTTGATAATCCTGATAGGAGGGCTTACTGGTCCAATGTTCAAACAAATGAGCAAATGTTTGGTCTTCTGTCATTTGACCCAGGGACAGAAGATGATATCATTTTAAACGACGGAGATTTAAGTGACTGGGATAAGACATCCTCAATCGGAGACGAAAAAATATCTTATGCAGTAAATAGTGATGAAAGGTATTTGTATTTGAAAATCGCAAAGAAAAATTTTGATGAAAATAAAGATAAGCTATTCATAGCAATAGATACTATAAAAAATCAAGGTAATGATAATGCTAAAGATTTGGACTTAAAACTAGATTTATTCGCCGATTTTTTAATTACAATTAGTGGTGAACATAATTCCAGAGTTTTAGTAGACTCATATTATGACCCTTATTATTATCTTTATGCATATAAACTCGGCTTTGAGGAAAGAAACGTTAAATTTGAAAATAAGAATTCAGGATACTTTAACCCTATTTATCTAGCTTTAAATAGGCCGCTGTATCTACCAGAAGATGATGTGTATTTACCGATGCAAAAATATGAAACTGGAAAATTAAAACATGGAATCGGGAATCCAGCTAGTTCAGATTATGACTCATTATCAGATTTCTATATCTCCGGTGATACTATTGAAGTAAGAATTCCTTGGATGTTACTAAATTTCATGGATCCCTCTAACAAAGAAATAATTTCAGACCTCTATGTAAATGATATTGAAGGAGAAAAAATAGACAGCATATCATTCCAATGCATTCTAAAAAGTGACGCTGAATTAATAAAATCAGAAATAATTCATTACACTTACGACAGCTGGGATATGCCAATATATCATGAAAGATTAAAAAAATCATATTATGCAGTAAAAAAAGCTTTTGAAAAATTGGAGTGAATTAGATGATTGATTATGTCGTATTTTCATGTGATAATATCGAAGATGATTATGTGGATGAGTTAAATAAAATGGGAATTAAGAGCATTTTTGTAGATGCTAAAGATTTATTAAAAGCAGTAAAACTATTAAACCCCATTGCTTTAGTGACGAATGATGGTAAACTAAACACAATTGATGGCATTGAGGATATTCAAATTCCAATTTTTGTTTTATCTAACGACCAGCTAATAAAAGAAAACGCAAAATCCGATAATTTTTACATTTTAAGACAGTTTTATCCCCTAGATTTATTAAACTCATTAAAACTAATAAAGCAATCAGCACATTCTAATATATACTCTTTCAATTCAAATATTTATAGGAGGGATATTGGAGAGAGCATATTAATGAGGCTATTGAAAAACAAAATAGCAAGTCTAAAAAATAGTTTTTTATTGATTACAAAGTTCATAGACACAGAAGAACACAATAATATGCAAATATGGAATAAGGATCTTTACGATAATATTGATTATTTATTTTCGATTCATGATTATTTTAATAAGCCAATTTTTAATTACAGGGTCGACACAAATACATTTGCTTCATTATATTCTAATTTAGACATTAAAAATTTTATTAAAAATCTGCAAAACACCATTTTAAAATTTTACAACAGCACTAATATAAATCATGATGGGATTAAAGTAAAATTCAAGGTGATAGAAGTAAGTAGTATAAATGCAGAAGAGATTAAAGACTACTATGAGTTTTCTAAAGAAGACATCCTAAAAGACGACATAATAACACAATCTAATGTAAAAAAATCCTATAAAATATTGTTTGTCGATGAAGATAAAGTGGTATTAAATATTTTAAAATCAAGATATTTAAACAAAGGTTATGAAGTTATAAGCTTTGACAATCTACTTGACTGTTTAAATTTCTTAGAAACCACTGAAGTAGATGCTATAATAACTGAATTGTACACAAAAAACATGAACGCAGATGATTTTTTAATGAAATTGAATGAGTTAGAAATCAATACTCCTGTGATAATATTAAGCAGTCAAAAAAACGAATCAAGTGTTAAAAGACTATTAAATTTAGGAGCAGTTGATTATATTTACAAACCATTCTCACCAATTGAATTGGATGCGAGATTGGAAAAATTATTGGATTAGGTGAGAAAATGGAATTTATAGTTATTTATTCAATTGTCATATTTGTTGTATTGATATTATCGTTGTATTTATTTCTTTTTTATGAAAGATTAAGAGAAAATAGAACAAAAAAATTATTAACAAAAAAAGAAATTGAGGTATCTTCATTCTTAGATGATATAATTTCAAATATTGATGAAAATGAAATTAGTGAAGGCGACATGATATTGTTGAAATCATTACTTGAGAATGAATTAACCGCTAAGATATTAACTCAGAAATTTATTCATTATATTGAAAGCTTTAGAGGAACATTTCTTGATAAAATCATAAAGCTTTCTGAAGAGATTGGCTTAGTTGATTATCAAATGGATAAACTAAATACTAAAAATGAAAAAGGCAAGATATTAGCGATTAAAAATTTAGGAGAGTTAAGAAGCAAAAAAGCTTTAGAAGCTATCTTAAAAATGTTTAGCTCGTCAAATGCTGAACAAATCTATGCAAGCCTAAAGGCAATTTCTATCATAGGAGATGAAGAGTATTTTATTAGGGCTTTTGAAAGTATTGATGATTCAATTTCACTCAGCGAAAGAAGTTTAATAGAAATAGCGGATAATTTTAGGGGGGATAAAGCCAAAGTATTTTTACAATTGATTAACTCAAAAAATGATTATATTTCGACGATTTTTATCAAAGCTGCGGGTAATTTAAAGGATACAAGACTATTAGATGAAATTCATAAGTTTATTGATGACAATAATAATGAAAAAAGGATAGCTGCAGTTAGAGCTTTTGGAAATATTGGAGATAACAGATATATTGAGGATATAATCAAACATCTAAAGAGCGATTCTTGGGAACTAAGGGCAACTACTGCGAAAGTTTTAGGACAATTAAACGACAAGACTGCGCTCAAGCCACTAATAGAAGCACTTAAGGATTCTAACTATTATGTTAGGAGAAACGCAGCAAATTCTATTGTTAGTTTAGAGGGCGGTTTAGAAGAAGCCAAACAAGTTATATCAAGCGATGACAGGTATGCAGCAGATATATTGATAGAGGCGATAGAGAAAAACTATAGCTGGCTTGATCTGATTGAATACGACAAGAAAAACGGTGAACCAAAGATCACCGACTTGATCAGCAAACATGTAGAACAGGAATAAATTTAGGAGAAAATTAAATGATAACTAAATTCGTCATAGGATTCAATTTTTTTATTATATTTTATGTATTTGCAATTAACTTTGTATATTTCATTCAGCTAATTCTAGCGATATTTAATCTACACGAATACATTGAAAAACTCAAATACTCAGATTATAAGAACTACATCGTATCGGATAATATGATACCAATTTCCATATTAGTAGCTTCCTATAATGAAGAAAATACTATTGCTAGTAATGTTTCCTCTATACTAGCACTGCAATATCCGATGTTTGAAGTAGTAGTAATAAACGATGGCTCTAAAGATAGGTCATTAGAAGAGTTAATAAAAAATTTTGATTTAGTAAAGATTAACAAACCCATTCATAAACGGATTGAGACTGAAAGAGTCAAGGCGATATATGGCAGTAAAACATATACTAACCTAATTGTAATCGACAAAGAAAATGGAGGAAAAGCAGATGCTCTTAATGCAGGAGTTAATATAGCAAATTATCCTATTGTAGCCTCGATAGATGCCGATTCTATATTAGAATCAGATGCGCTCGTCAGAGTGATTATGCCGTTCATTGAAGATAGAAATACTGCTGCAGTAGGTGGCATAGTGAGAATTGCAAATGGTTCAAAGATCGTTGATGGAAGAGTAATAGATGTCAATATACCTAAAAACAAATTAGCAAGATTTCAAATTGTAGAGTATTTAAGGGCATTTCTCATTGGAAGAGTGGGATGGGATGCTATCAATTCTCTGCTCATCATATCAGGAGCGTTTGGAGTTTTTAGGAAAGATATTTTAATTAAAACTGGTGGATATGCTCATACAATAGGCGAAGATATGGAATTAGTTCTTAAAATTCACAGGTATTCATTAGATAATAAATTAAATCTAAGAGTTAAGTTTATACCGGATCCTGTTTGTTGGACTCAAGCTCCAGAAAACTTAAAAAGTTTAAGAACACAGAGGAGAAGATGGCAGGTAGGATTGATGCAAAGCTTATTTTCATATAAAGACATGTTATTCAAGCCTAGATATAAACATATAGGGATTTTTATGCTGCCATATTATTGGATTTTTGAAATGATCGGCCCACTGATAGAATTACTAGGGTATATATTGATTCCTGTTTCTTATTTTATTGGTGTTTTAAATTTAAAGTACATGCTGCTTTTCTTTAGCGTATCAATATTATATGGCATCATATTGTCACTTGGGGCATTGTTATTGGAAGAATACACTTTCCACAAATACCCTAAGCCAAAGCATATAATCATACTATCGATTTATGCAATATTGGAAAATTTTGGATTTAGGCAGCTAATGACTTATTACAGGGTAGAAGGAATAATAAGATACAATAAATTGAAGAACAAATGGGGAGAGATAAAACGAACGCAATTTTAAATGAGAGGATTTGTATCCTCTCATTTTGTTATTTTGCACTAATGATATTTTTACCATTTTTTTTAGCTTTAAGTAGCTCTATATCTGCTTTTTCTATAGCCAAATGATAATCATTTAAGACCTCATCTAGTTCTATTTCATAGATTCCAAAACTCGCTGTTATATTTATTACTTTACCATTGTAGGATATTATTTTATTTTCTAGTGCATTTCTTATTCTGTCTGCTACTTTGAAGGCATTCACAGCATTTGTATTATTCAATATAATGATGAACTCATCTCCTCCAAATCTAGCAATCCAATCGTCTTCTCTTATACACATCTTTGCCAAGTTAGTAAAAGTCCTAAGCACCTCATCTCCTGCGAGATGGCCAAAGGTATCATTGATGTCTTTGAAATTATCTAAATCAGCCATTATTATTGAAATTGGAGAATTACTAGCAGCAGACTTGTAAATATCAGCAGGCAGCTTTGTTTCCAGATAATATCTATTATTTGCACCAGTCACTGAATCGATTGACATTGAATTGGGCAGATCTGAGAATTGCTTATTTAATTCTATGTTTAAATTGAGCTCAACATCTTGGAGCGTCAAAGAATTGGAAGAGTTTTTAATAAATTCTACAATTAATTTTTCATTTTCTATCCAAATCGGTACAGCCATCACAATATATGTATCTTCATTTTTTTGCTCGATTTTGATGCTTGTGCTTTCAGTATTATATGCTTTCATAGAGACGCAGTTTTGGCAAATTTTGTTACTATTCCAATAGCTATAACATGGAGCATCATTTAATATATTTTCATGAGAACTTGTTTTGGAATAATATATTTTTTTTGTAACTGGATTAATTATCCTAATCGCATCGTATATATTTGACAATGTGTCGATTGTATTCATTAAAGAATCTACATTCAAAAGCTCTGGCAAGCTAATCTCCCCCTATTGTTAAGATTATACTAAACAGTTGTAATAATTGCAATATTATTATTTGTTTATTTATAGATGCTTAGAACTTATTATATCTTTGGTAACTTTCATTGGAAATTAAATTAATAATGCTATATAATTATTGATAGATTAGTTGGGATGGTGAAAAAATGAATTATTTAGAAGGACTCAATGACAGACAGAAAGAAGCAGTTTTATATAACGATGGGCCATTATTAATTATGGCAGGAGCAGGCAGCGGGAAAACAAAAGTCGTGACACATAAAATTGCATATATAATTGATAAGAATTTAGCTAAACCTTCTGAAATTTTAGCAATTACATTTACGAACAAAGCTGCAACGGAGATGAGCGAAAGGGTTGAAAAATTGATCAATGTGGATATACCCTCTATGTGGATTGGGACTTTTCACTCCATATGTGTAAGAATACTCAGAAGAGATATAGATAAATTAGGATATAGTTCAAATTTTACTATTTATGATAGGGATGACCAAATCACCCTCATTAAAGAATGCATGAGAGAATTAAATTTAAGTAGAGAAACTTACAAAGAGACTTCTATATTGGCAAAGATAAGCAGTCTTAAAAATTTAGGAGTTACCCCTGATGAGTATATAAACGAAAATTACAAGGACTTTAGAGAAAGAAATATCGGGGAAACTTTTTCATTGTATCAAAAAAAATTGAAGGAATATAATTCTTTAGATTTTGATGATTTATTGATTAAGACGGTGGATTTGTTAAGTGCCAATACAAATATAAGAAGCTATTATCAAAACAAATTTAAATTTATTTTTGTAGATGAATATCAAGACACTAATAAAATTCAGTATTTGTTTGTAAAATTATTAAGTACAAAAGAAAACAAAATCTGCGTAGTGGGGGATTCTGATCAAGCGATTTATTCTTGGAGAAATGCAGATATATCAAATATTCTTGATTTTGAAAAAGACTTCGATGGAGCAAAAGTAATACTCTTAGAGCAGAACTACAGATCCACAAAAAAAATATTGAAAGTAGCAAATGAAGTCATCAAAAATAATAATTACAGAAAGCACAAAGATCTTTGGACTGATAAAAATGAAGGAGAAAGTGTGACTTATGCTGAATTAGAGTATTCAGAAGATGAAGCATATTTTGTTGCAAATAAAATTCATAACTTGTTGTATAAGGGATACAGACTTAAGGATATAGCTATTTTGTACCGTACAAATGTACAATCAAGACCATTTGAAGAAGCATTCATGTCAGAGGAAATACCATATAAAGTAGTTGGCGGGTTAAAATTCTATGATAGAAAAGAAATCAAAGACATAGTTTCATATCTTAAATTTATTCAAAACCCAAATGACAATATCTCATTGAAGCGAATTATAAATGTTCCTAAGAGAGGTATTGGAGATTCCACGATAAAAACTCTAGAAGAATTATCTAATAAACAAAATGAATCAATATATGAAATAATGTTAGATAAAAATCTAATCAATGATAATTTAACTCAAAGACTTGCGAAAAATATCGATCATTTCATGCAGCAAATAAATTTATTAATTGCTAAGAAAGAATTGTTAGGGGTAAAAGATTTTTTAGAAGAAGTTATAAATTCGACAGGTTATATAGAAGAACTAGAAAAAGAAAATACAATTGAAGCAAAGACTCGAATAGAAAATATAAAAGATTTTCTATCGGTTGCAGTTAATTTTGAAAATAAGAACCCAGAAGGCAATTTAGAAGATTTTTTAGCGTCTGTGTCACTTTTATCAGATGTAGATAAGACAAATGATCAAGAAAATGCCGTATCTCTGATGACAGTACATAGCGCTAAGGGATTGGAATTCAAAGTAGTATTTTTAGTAGGCATGGAGGAAGGGTTATTTCCTATATCAAGAAGCCTAGACAGTGAAGACGATCTAGAAGAAGAAAGAAGATTATGCTATGTTGCAATCACAAGAGCAAAAGAGAAGCTATATGTAACTAGTGCTAAAAGAAGGACAATGTATGGAAATACTAATTATACTTTGCAATCAAGGTTTGTTAAAGAAATGGGAGAACATCTAGAGCTTGATGAGCATATAATCAATGAAAAGAAAGAAAAAGAACTCAAAGCTAGAGAAAAATTAGTAGATTATATCGATTATACAAAGGATCACTATTATCCTAAAATAAATTACAATAAAGTTGCAAATAAATCAAGCAACCTAAAAAAAGAAAACATTGAAATAGGCATGAAAGTTCAACACCCTAAGTTTGGCACTGGAATGGTTGTAATGATAAAAGAAGAAGAAAATGATAAAAAAATTACTGTGGCTTTCGATCAAGGAGGAGTTAAAACTTTGCTTTATTCAGCTGCACCTATAACTATATTATAGGAGGTCTTTATGGACGATTTAAAGAGAATGGAAGAACTTATTTCCATAATAGAAGATTTAAACTATCATTATTACACATTAGATGAGCCAAAGGTAAGTGATAAAGAATATGACAAGCTCTATGATGAATTAGTAGAACTTGAAAATAAAACAGGTGTTATTTTACCTTATTCGCCTACTCAAAGAGTAGGAGCACAGATATTAGAAGGGTTTCAAAAGCACACACATCTCTCTAGATTATGGAGTCTTGATAAAGTCAAAGACTACAGTGAATTGAGGAATTGGGCTAAGAAAATAGAGCAATTTGTGAATGAATATAACAGTTCAAATACTGAAAAACTACCTGAAGTATCATATGTACTTGAGTATAAATTTGATGGGCTTACGATAAATTTAACATACGACAATGGGAATCTTATACAAGCGGCTACAAGAGGAAATGGCATAGTTGGAGAAGCTATTTTACCTCAAGTAAAAACGATTAAATCTATACCTTTGCGAGTCAAATACAAATATAAATTTGAAGTTCAAGGAGAAGCGGTGATGCCTTTAAGTGCATTAGAGGAGTATAACAAAACAGCCCCTGAACCATTAAAGAATGCTCGAAATGCTGCAGCAGGAGCACTTAGGAATTTAGATATAAACGAAACTAGGAGGAGAAATTTAAAAGCTCTTTTTTATAACGTCGGCTATATTGATAACTTTAAATTTAATACTCACATGGAAATGATAGATTTTATAAGAGAAAATAGGATTCCGGTGTTTGACTATATTAAATTATTTGATGATATCGACGAATTAATTAAAGAAATTGAATTTCAAAAAGATCATAGAAAGACTTTAGATATATTGACTGATGGCATGGTAGTGAAGGTAAATGATTTACGCACCAGAGAACTATTAGGCAGCACAAATAAATTTCCACGTTGGGCAATTGCATACAAATTTGAGGCAGAGGAAGTTAGCACTAAAATAATTGGCGTAGAGTGGAATGTAGGCAGAACTGCAAAAGTAACGCCAACTGCTATCTTAGAACCTGTTGAAATAGGTGGAGTGACTGTAAAAAGGGCAACACTAAACAATTATGATGATATAATGAGAAAAAAAGTAAGGCTTGGGGGAAGAGTTTTAATAAGGCGATCAAATGATGTAATTCCAGAGATACTTGGGAGTTTACCTACAGATGAGCCCACAAAAGACATAGAAAAGCCAACTCATTGCCCGGCATGCGGAAGTGAACTAATCCAAAATGGAGTTCACATATTTTGTCCAAATTCAATTTCCTGCAAACCTCAACTTGTTTCAAGGCTTGTTCACTTCGCTTCAAGGGATGCAATGAATATAGAGGGCTTTAACGAAAAAACCGCCCAGATGTTTGTGGATATTTTAGGAATTACAGAGTTATCCCAAATTTACGATGTCACTTATGAAGATTTACTGAGATTAGATGGATTTAAGGACAAAAAAGCCAGAAATTTACTCAATGCAATAGAGAAAAGCAAAGAAGTGACTTTAGATTCGTTTATCTATGCTCTTGGCATAACAAATGTTGGGATTAAAACAGCAAGAGATTTAGCAGATCATTTTAAATCGCTCGATAAATTTATGAATGCGACATATGAAGAACTTATAACTATAAGAGATATAGGAGATGTAGTTGCAAATAATATTTTAGAATTTTTACACGATGAAAAAATAAAAAGTAGCTTAGAAAGACTTTTATCAAAAGGGATCAAGATAAAATCAGTCGAAGAAACCAGAAAAGAAGGTATATTTACAGGAAAGAAAGTAGTAATAACCGGAAGTATAGAAGGCATAAAAAGATCAGAGCTTTCCGATATAATAAGAAAAATGGGAGGAGAAGTACAAAGCTCAGTAACTAAACAAACAGATTTTGTTATAGTGGGCACTGACCCTGGAAGCAAATTAGATAAAGCAAAGGCGCTAGGGATTGAAATAATAGATGAAGATAATATAAAAGCTATAATTGATGATTACTTAAGAAAGGAGATCGTAGAATGATAAATAAGGAAGAAGTAAAAAACATTGCTCAAATAGCAAAATTAAAATTTGATGATGATGAATTAGAAAGTTTTACTGAAAAATTTTCGCTAGTTTTAGATTTTGTTCATCACATAAATTCTGTCGATACAGAGGGCGTTGAGCCTTGTTATGGAATTAGTGATGAAAATGGATTTTTCAAAGAATATGATAGAGCACAGACTCTAGACAGAGAAGAGGTACTTAAGAATACTACTGAATCTGAATATGGTTACTTTAAAATACTCAAAGTAGTTGAATAGAAGGGGTGTAGTGATGGATATAACTAGTTTAAAATCTTGGGAATTAAGAGAAAAAATACTGAATAAAGAAATATCTTCATATGAAGTAACTGAAGCTTTTTTAGAGAAAATAGATGAAGTTGAAGATGAAATAAATGCTTATATAACAATTGATGCGGATAGAGCTTTAGAGAAAGCAAAGCTAGTTGATCAAAAGATTTTAGAGGGTAAAGAGATTGGAATTTTAGCAGGACTACCAATAGCTATTAAAGACAATATAATGACAAGAAATTTAAGAACTACTTGTGCCTCAAAGATGCTAGAAAAATATGTTCCTCCTTATGATGCAACTGTCATCGAAAAGATTAAAATGGAGGATGGGATTATCATAGGAAAAGCTAATATGGACGAATTTGCCATGGGTGGCTCTACAGAAACTTCATATTTTGGACCAACTAAAAATCCTAGAAATAAATCTTTTGTTCCTGGAGGCTCATCAGGAGGTTCTGCTGCTGCAATAGCAGCGAATGAAGCTGCATTTGCTTTAGGCACAGATACTGGAGGGTCAATAAGGCAACCGGCAAGTTATTGCGGAGTCGTTGGAGTAAAACCAACATACGGGCTTGTTTCAAGATATGGCGTAGTGCCAATGTCAAACTCATTAGATCAAGTAGGCGTTTTTGGAAAAGATGTAAAAGACGCTTATATAGCACTAAAGAGCATTGTAGGTTTTGATCCTCTCGATGCTACTTCTTCTAAGAAAGCAAAATTAGAAGACATCAATTTTGAAGAAGTATCTTTAAAGGGTTTAAGAATTGCTCTCCCTAAAGAATACGATGAACTCAGAGTCGAAGGAGATCAAAAGATAAGAGAAGTTTTTGAAAGAAGTTTAAAAGTATTTGAAAACAATGGCGCTACAATAGAATACGTTTCACTGCCATATTTAAAATACGCATTGGAAACTTATTACTTAATTTCTACAGCGGAGGTTAGCACAAATCTATCAAGATTTGATGGTATAAGATATGGACACAGAGCTATAGATTACGATACATTAGATGAATTATACATTAACTCAAGAACCGAAGGATTTGGTGAAGAAACTAAGAGAAGAATAATGATGGGAACCTATGCGCTCTCACAAGGATATAAAGATGAACACTATAAAAAAGCACTAAAGATCAGAACTCTCATAAAGGACGATTATGATAGAGTTTTTAAAAACTTTGATCTTATTTTATCCATAACTTCACCGATTTTGCCATTTCCATTTGATTCAGTGATTAATTCTCCTGTAGACATGTATAAAGCAGATACTTATACCGTTCCAGTTAACTTAGCAGGGCTATGTGCTATGAGTGTTCCAATGGGAGAAGTAGATGGTTTGCCAGTTGGATTACAAATAACTGCAAACAGATTTAATGAGAAAAAATTATTTACTGCAGCATATGGCTATGAAAGGAGTGCTAGATAATGAGTTATAAAACTCTTGTAGGGCTTGAGATACATGTAGAATTGATGACTGAAAGAAAGATGTTTTGCAATTGCAAAAATGAATTTGGAGCTATGCCAAATACAAATGTATGCCCTGTGTGTTTAGGGCTTCCAGGAGCATTGCCTGTAATGGACAAGGAAGCTGTAAAGTATGCTATCATGGCAGGTATAGCGTTTAATTGCGAGATAGATAGGACAATCATCATGGACAGAAAAAGCTATTTCTATCCTGACTTAACTAAAGGATATCAAATATCCCAATCTGATTTTCCTTTGTGCAAAGGTGGATTTTTGGAAATAGATTTAGAAGAGAGCACTAAAAAAATCAGATTAGAAAGAATTCACATTGAAGAAGATACAGGCAAACAAATTCATACAGATCATGAAACGACATTATTAGACTTCAACCGAAGCGGTGTGCCTTTAATAGAGATTGTAACCAAGCCCGACATCAATTCAGCTGAAGAAGCAAGACTATTTTTAGAAAAACTAAAAAACACTATCAAATACATTGGCATATCAGATGTAAAAATGGAAGAAGGCTCTTTAAGATGTGATGTAAACATAAATGTAGTTGACGAAGACAAAGGAATTAAATCAAACATTTCAGAGATTAAAAACTTAAACTCTTTTAAATCAGTAGTAAAGGCAATAGAATATGAACAAAAAAGGCATATAGAATTATTAGAAAGTGGCAGCAATACTGATAAGGAAACAAGGAGATTTAATGAACTGACAGGAGAAACCATTTTAATGAGAAAAAAATTCCAAGCCTCAGATTACAGATATCAATTTGAAGCTGATTTAAAGCCTATACAACTAACGGAAGATTGGATAAAAGAAATAGAATCAACTATGCCTGAATTGCCAGATCAAAAGAAAAAAAGATTCATAAAACAGTACAATATCACTGAATACGATGCGTCAGTGTTAACACAGTCAAAAGAATTATCTTTCTTTTATGAAGAACTTGTAAGCCTAATCGAAGACTCTAAATTAGCAGCTAATTGGGTGATGACAGATGTAATGCGAAGATTAAAAGAAGAAGATAAAGAAATATCAGAATTGAATTTGACTGCTCAGTCATTAGCAGAACTATTAAACTATGTAAAATCAGGTAAAATAAACAATAATACTGCAAAAAAAGTTCTAAGAGAGATGCTTGAAACAGATAAAACAGCTAGCTTTATAATAGAAAAGAATGGGCTTATTCAAATAAGTGATGAAGACGAGCTTGAAAAAATAATAGACGAAGTAATAAAAGAGAATCAACAGTCTGTCGAAGACTTTAAAAACGGTAAAGATAGGGCATTGGGATTCTTAATGGGACAAATAATGAAAAAAACTAAAGGAAAAGCAAATCCAAACACTGCCAATAAGATGTTAATAGACAAAATAAATGGAAATTAGATTTCCATTTATTTTGATATTATAAAATAAAAGGAGGGAATTTTATGGCTAAAAAAAGAAGCTTAACTGCTAAAATTCTAGTGTCATTAGTGTTGGGACTCATTGTAGGAATAATCGTTTATCAATTGCCGAGCTCGAGTTTTAAGGAAACCGTTCTTATCAATGGCATATTCCAATTATTAGGACAAATTTTCTTAAGGGCAATTATGATGGTAGTAATCCCATTGGTATTTGTTTCATTGGTAAATGGTGCTGCTAATATGGGAGACATAAAAAAATTAGGAAGAGTTGGTGTTAAGACCATAATCTTTTATCTAACAACAACAGCACTAGCCGTAACACTAGCTTTAGCATTAGGTTATTTTTTAAAACCTGGAAGTGGGTTGGATATGGGAAGCATTTCTTCTGTAGAAGTGAGTATAGCAGAGAAGACGCCACTTATTCAAGTGCTTTATGAGATGATACCAAACAACATAATCGCTGCTATGGCTAATGGAAATATGCTTCAGATAATCATATTTGCATTAGTTACAGGAGTTGCCCTTTCAATACTAGGAGATAGAGCAAAAACGTTATTAAAGATCTTTGATGAACTTAACGAGCTTGTGATGAAACTTGTTGAAATCGTAATGTTATTTGCTCCTTTTGGGGTATTTGGCCTTATAGCTAAGACATTCTCTACTGCTGGCTATTCTGCGATGATACCATTACTAAAGTTTATCTTAGTTGTCTATTTAGGACTTATTATTCATATGACAGTAGTGTATGGCTTATTATTAAAAGGCTTAGGGAAATTGAGTGTATCGAAATTTTTCAAGAAATTTTCACCTGCTATGTTTGTCGCATTTTCTACAGCAAGCAGCTCTGCTACAATTCCATTTTCTTTAGACATATGTGAAAACAAAATAGGCATATCTAAAGATATTGCCTCCTTTACTATTCCCTTAGGAGCGACAGTTAATATGGACGGCACAGCGATAATGCAGGGCGTAGCAACATTTTTCGTAGCACAAGTATATGGGATAGATTTGTCATTTTCAGCTATGCTAACGGTTATATTAACTGCTACATTAGCGTCAATTGGGACAGCTGGAGTACCAGGAGCAGGTACGATTATGCTATCAATGGTACTACAATCGGTTGGACTACCACTTGAGGGCATTGGCCTTATCATGGGTATTGATAGAATAGTAGACATGGGCAGAACTGCAGTAAATGTTACTGGAGATGCCGTATGCACTACTATCATTGCAAAACAAGAAAAAGAATTAAACGAAGAGATATTTAATTCATAAGAAGCTGATTTCAGCTTCTTTTTTTAAAATTCGGGTATAAATAAAAAAAGGAGTGGAATTTATGAAAAAATTAAAAATAGATTTTTTTCATGATGTATTATGAGCATGGTGCTATGCGCTTTCGCCTAGGTTAAGGCATTTAAGAAAAGAGCTCATAGAAGATGGAATTGAGCTTGATGTTTATCATCATAGCTTTGCATTAGCTAAAGAAAAGGTTGATTTATCCAAAATGTTCGGGGACAAAGAAAGAGCTAAAAAAGAAATTTTGAATCATTGGAAAGCTGCGAATGATAATTCAGATGAAAAGCTTATTAATTACGAACTTATGAAAACTCGCACACACGATTATCCATATTCTATGCCAGGCCTTATAGCTTGCGAAGCTGCAGCTATAATGGGTGGAGAAGAAGCACATTGGGACTATTTTGATAGAATTCAAAAAGCACATTTAACAGAATGTTTAGATATAACTAAAGAAGAAGTTCAAATAATGTGTGCTAAAGATATAGGATTAGATGAAAGTAATTTTAAAAAATTACTATATGATGATAAGACTAAAGAGTTAGTTGAGAAAGATTTAGAACTCGCCAATGCATGGGGAATAACTGGTGTTCCAAGCCTTGTCATAGATGAAAGATATCTGATATCTGGTGCTTTAAAAAAAGAATCCTTAAAAAAACAACTCATGAAGATAGCAAACGAAGAGATATTATAAAAAAATGCTCCTTTTAAATATTTGAATACTTAAATATATCAAAGATAATACGATATATAAAGTATGATAATATTTTAGGAGGAGCATATTTATGGAAATAACAGAACGAGAAACTAAAAATGAGAAAAAGAAAAAAGAAGAAAAACCCAAAAAAAACAGGGCAAAGGGGCTAAAGCTGCGCTCTTTAAGCAGCAGAGTCAGGGTTATCATGATAATTGTGACTGTGCTTTGCCTTTTGATTTCTGGCATCAGCAATTATTATATTTCTAGTGTAAAATTAGAAGATCAGATAAAATCCTCTAGTTCGCAAACATTAGAATATGTGGATTTAAGTATAAGCAATTACTTAAAAGAAATTGAAGATATGATGTATCTTTTGTCCCAAAATCCAATTACTTTGGGATACTTTGAAGATGAAGCTCAATATCAGAATTTTTTAAATGAAATGGAAAAAATTAAGAAATTAGATCCAAATATATTATCTGTTTACTTTGGTACAATGGACAAGAGAATGCCTATTTTCCCAATTGAACCCCTAGATGATTACGATCCAAC
>DAONLG010000027.1:0-16545 GCA_035406565.1 Soehngenia sp. | reverse complement strand
TTGCATACTATAGCTAACAATGCTATACTCAATGAGAATAAAATACTTTAAATCAGTCCTGTGAGGCTGGAAAGGAGAATATCATGGTAGATAATGTAATAAAAAAGAGCTCTGCTTTTAGTTTAAGCATAGCTAATTTTAAAAAATGGCTTTTAGCCATACAGCATTTAATAGCAATGTTCGGTGCAACAGTATTAGTTCCTATCGTAACAGGTTTAAACCCTTCAGTAGCGCTTTTTAGTGCAGGTGTCGGCACTCTCATCTTTCATTTCTGCACGAAGAAAAAAGTTCCGGTGTTTTTAGGCTCATCATTCGCATTTATCCCAGTTATTTTAACAGTTAAAGAATTATACAATGGAGATCTAGCATACGCCCAAGGTGGGATATTCGTTGCTGGATTAATTTATGTCTTAATCTCATTATTAATAAATAAAATTGGCATTGATAGAATACAAAGAGTGCTTGCCCCTCAAGTAATAGGCCCGATGATAGTAGTTATAGGATTAAATTTATTGCCTGTAGCTATGAATATGGCAAGTCAAAATTATATCATTGCAATAATAACTTTAGGGTTAGCGCTATTAATAAATATATTTGGAAAAGGGTTTTTAAAGCAGATGTCAATTCTCATAGGAGTTGTCGTGGGATATCTCATATCATATAGAATGGGAATAGTTAATGTTGATATAGTAAAAGAGGCATCAATATTTGCAATACCAGCGTTTACATTGCCTAAATTTGATATAGGAGCCATAGCAATCATAGCCCCAGTAGTGTTGGCAGTTTTCATGGAACATCTTGGAGATATAACAACAAATGGTCAAGTAGTGGGAAAAAATTTCATTAAAGATCCGGGGCTTAATAGAACTTTATTAGGTGATGGCTTAGCTACAGCTTTTGCAGCATTGGTAGGAGGCCCAGCTAATACGACATACGGAGAGAACACAGGAGTGTTGGCCATAACTAAAAACTACGATCCATCCATACTCAGATTGACAGCAATATTTGCAATAATCCTTGCTTTCATCTCTAAAATAGGTTCTGTGCTCACATCAATCCCACAAGCAGTTATGGGCGGAATAAGCATAATGTTATTTAGCATGATTGCCTTAGTAGGGGTAAAGACAGTTAAAAACAGCAAAGTAAAACTCAATTTTTCAAATACATTGGTGATGGTTACCATCTTAGTACTGGGTTTATTTTCCACTAAAATATCTGAGATGACTGGAATAGTCATCGGAATACCTATATCAGAAACTGTACAAATCACAGGGCTAAGCTTTGCTGCCTTAGTGGGTATTGTTTTAAATCTAATTTTAACTAAATTAAATAATAATTAGATTATTAAAATTAATCTGATATAATGAAGCTAAGCCAAAGTAAATATGAGGTGAAAGCTTTGAATAGAATAGATGATATTTATGAAATAGTATTCGAACTTCAGAAAGAGAAAAAAGATGGAGTGAGTGCTTCAGATATTGCATCTATGCTTGGCATAGATAGATCAAATGTTAGTAAATACTTAAATATCTTATGTACAGAAGGCAGACTTATAAAATCATCAGGGAGGCCTGTTTTATTTAAAACAGCGCAGTTTGAAGAAAGAGCAAACAGTAAAATCAATACATTTGAAAACAGCTTAGACATGATGATAGGTGCAAAGGGAAGTTTAAAATCTCCTATACAGCAAGCAAAAGCATCAGTGATATATCCGCCAAATGGATTGCACTGTCTTATATTAGGGGAAACAGGTGTTGGAAAATCAATGTTTGCAGAGCTTATGTATAGATTTGCAATCGAATCTCACATAATCCCTAGCGACGCTCCGTTTATAACTTTTAATTGTTCTGATTACGCAGAAAATCCTAATTTATTAATATCTCAAATCTTTGGAGTAAAAAAAGGTGCTTATACAGGAGCGGATAGGGACAAAGAGGGTTTATTATTTAAAGCGCATAGAGGATTTTTCTTTTTAGATGAAATACACAGGCTTTCTCCTCAAGGTCAAGAAATGTTATTTACTTATATAGATAATGGATTTTTTAGACCACTCGGGGAGACAGAAAAAGAAATCAGAGTAAATGTCAGAATAATTGGAGCAACAACAGAAAACCCAGATTCATATCTTTTAAAGACATTCACTCGTAGAATTCCTATGATAATAAACTTACCACCCATCAGAGAAAGACCACTGATAGAAAAATACATGTTGATAGAAAATTTTTTAAATGAAGAAGCATATAGGATAGGAAAGAGTATCTATATAAATAGAAATTCATTAATATCTTATTTATTATATGACTGCCCTAACAATATTGGACAATTAAAGTCCGATATACAGCTAGCATGTGCAAAGGCATTTTTAAAATATAAATCTGAAGACGAAGACTATATAATAATAGGTCAAAGTGACTTACCAAATCATGTGAGAAAAGGGCTATTAAAAATAAATGAATTCAGAAAAGAAATTGATTCTATTTTAAACACTACATCAGAAATACTTAAATTTAATAATAAAAAGCTAGATATTCCCTCCATATTGAGCTTGAACACTACAGAGGATTTCTATTGCAGCATTGAAGAAAAATATGAGGCATTGAAAGACACAGGAGTAAACGATGAAGACATAAATATGATATTGAGTGCAGATATAGAATCTCACTTTAAAAAATACATGGGAGATATTAAGAACTATGACAAATTAGGGATTTCGAGCATAGTTGACAAAAAAATTATAGAGATAACAGAAGAGATTATTGAAGTAGCAGAAAAATATTTAGACCGAGAACTCGATGAACAAATTTTTACTGGGTTGGCACTTCATCTTGAAAGCAGCATAGAAAGGATTAAAAAGGGAGATAAAATTATCAACCCTAAACTAGATTCTATAAGAAGTCAGTACCAAGAGGAGTTCATATTAGCAACTAAAATTGCAAACATAATCGATAAAAAGTTATACATTAAAGTACCTATTGATGAAATAGGTTATATAACTATGTTCTTTACGAAAGCATTTGAGATAAGAGATGATAAAAAAGCACCTAAAGTGGCAGTCCTTATAATTATGCATGGCAAATCCACTGCTACTAGCATGGCAGATGTAGCAAATACATTAATCGGAGAACACCACGCACATGCCATTGATATGCCACTTAGCATGTACCCTGAGACCATGTATGAACTCGTAAAAGAAAAGATATTAGCAATCGATGAGGGAAAAGGAGTAATTATCCTAGCTGATATGGGCTCTTTAACTACTTTCGGAGATATTATATCAGAAGAGACTGATAAACCAGTTAAGACAATAGATTCAGTTAGCACACCTATTGCGCTTGAAGTGACACGCAAAGCAGTTTTAGGATATGACATAGATGAAATAGTTATTAGTTTGTCGTCAAATATGAAAACTTTTAAGATAGACCAAATTGAAAGTAATAACAAAGAGGAAGTCATAATATCAGCTTGTTTAACTGGTGATGGAGCATCTTCTAAAATCAAGTCTATCATAGAGAAAAGTATTGATAAAAAGGAAATAAAAGTAATCAATTTAAACATCATTGACAATGAGGATTTAAAAGACAGAATTAAAAAACTGAAAAATCAATATGATATCATAGCTTTAGTGTCGACACTAAACATAAAAAATATTGAAATACCTTTTATTAGTGCGATTGACATACTAAAAGGCAATGGCATAAAAAAGATAAATGAAATTTTAAAAGAAAATGAATTATATGCAAAAGTTAGTTTATCGTTAAAAGAGCATCTAAACCATATAGACAGTGAAGAGCTAATAAAAGACATAAGGTCCATGATAATAAAAGCACAAAAGAATCTAGACATTGAGCTAAGTTATGACGTTGAAATGGGGATAGCAATTCACATAGCATTTTTAGTTGACAATATGATGGCGCGTAAAGAAACAAAAAAATTTCAGGGCTTAGAAAACTTTGTGTCTAAACACAGCGCTGAATTTGATACTTTGCGAAAATGTGTCAAAACTATTAATGAAAAATATCATATCGAAATTAAAGATAATGAATTAGCGTTTGTCTTGAAGTCTATACTTAATAACACAAATAGTTTATACACTTGTGTGTAAAAAAACACACAGACTACACACTATATAAATAAAATTACACACTTATAAATAAAAAATCTGTTTTTAAAGGCTAAAATCTTGATGATTTAGTCTTTTTTTTGAGTTTATTAAACTGTGTGTGGCACGGAATTTGCAATAATATATAGGAGAAAAAGGAGGTGAGAACTTGACTAGAATAATGCTTGTATGTTCAGCGGGAATGTCTACTAGTTTATTAGTAACAAAAATGAATCGGGTAATAAAAGAGAAAAATTTAGATGCAGAAGCGTTTGCTGTTGCTGAGGCTGATGTAAAAAACTATGTTGACAAAGTGGATGTTGTGCTATTAGGGCCTCAAGTCAGGTATTTACTAAATAAAATGCAAGATACTTTTAAAGGGACAAATGTCAAGGTAGGAATAATTGAAACTGTTAATTATGGAACTATGAATGGGGAGAAAGTTTTAGAGCAAGCTATGAAATTGTTAGAAAACTAATATTTAGTTAGGGGGATTAAGATGGAAGGCTTTATGAATTTTATGGAGAAAAAATTTGTACCAGTTGCAGGCCGAATAGGTAGTCAAAGGCACCTAGTGGCAATAAGAGATGGATTTGTATCGATAATGCCTCTTATACTCGCTGGATCTACTGCACTCTTATTAAAAAATACATTATTTACATGGATTAAACCTTTAGCTGTACTAATACCAATATGTGACCAAGTATGGTGGGGCTCGTTAGCAATTATGACATTACTTGTAATTTTTTCTACCGGATTTAGTTTAGCAAAATCTTATGGGCAAGACGGTCTAGCTGCAGGACTTATTGCTGTTGGATCATATTTTGCAACCCTTCCTCAATCTCATGGAGAAGCTGGATGGGGGTATATTCATTGGAGTTACTTACAAGCCACAGGATTATTTACAGGATTATTAGTAGCAATAATAGCTACTGAAATATTCGTTAGACTTATGAAGAGAAATATTACCATAAAAATGCCCGAAGAAGTTCCTCCTTCAGTTGGGAGAGCGTTTGCAGCAGTAATTCCCGGAATGGTGACGATGTTTACATTTGGGATTGTATTTTTAATAATTGATAAATTAGGGCAAGTAAGTTTATATGATTTAATATATAATACTATTCAAAAACCACTTCAAGGATTTAGTCAAGGTGTGGGTTCTGCAATGGTCATGGCAATGCTGATCAATTTATTCTGGTTTTTTGGGATACATGGAGCAAATATATTTGATCCAGTAATGAATGCATTGTATTTACCTGCTTTGACTGAAAACGCTGCAGCAATCGAAGCAGGACAAGCTGCTCCTAATGTAATAACCCGAGTATTTTTTGATTCATATGTTCACTTAGGAGGTTCAGGTGCTACACTAGCGTTAATTATTGCCATAATGTTAGCAGCAAAGCATAGAAAAGATTACAGAGAAGTTGCTAAGTTGTCTGCACCATCAGGCATATTTCAAATCAATGAACCAATGATGTTTGGCATACCAATAGTGTTAAACCCAATATTATTCATTCCATTTTTGATAACACCAGGAATACTTACTTTAATCGCATATATTGGAACAGCAATAGGATTTGCCCCTCCAACATATATAGCCATCCCATGGACTACACCTCCAATAATTGGCGCTTTTCTATCAACTGGAGCCAACGCTGCTAGCATAAAAGCGGCAATATTGGCTGCAATAAATTTAGTTGTTGCTGTTCTAATATATTTGCCATTTGTTAAGCTAGCAGATAAACAAAAATTACAAAATAAGTAAAAAGTATGGGTAAGAATGCAATTCTTACCCATATAAAATAATAGCATTACAAATATTATTCATTAAGTAGTATAATATAGACTTATAAGAAGATTAAATACGCTGGGAGTGACATATATGGGGGAAGAACTCGAGTTAATTATAATGGATTTGATTAACAATAGTGGCGAAGCAAAGAGCATATGTATGGAAGCGATAGCTTTTGCAAAGGATAATGACATAAATTCAGCTAGAATTTATTTAGAAAAAGCAGATGAAAAAATATCTCTTGCTCATAAAAGCCAAACTAAATTAATTCAAAATGAAGCTAAGGGAGTGAAAGAAGAATTTTCACTACTTTTAGTACATGCGCAAGATCACTTGATGGGATCTATAATGATGAAAGATATCGCAAGAGAATTTGTTGATCTATACGAAATCATGTATAAAAAATAAAGAGAGGAGAAAAAAATGCATAGGTTAGGCATATCCATTTATCCAAATAAATCAGACAGACAAAAAGACATTGAATACATTGAAAAAGCACATAGCTATGGGTTTAGCAGAATATTTACAAATTTGTTATTTATCGATGACAATAAAAAAGATAAATCGCTTGAGGAATTTAGAAATTTAGCTAATTATGCTTCTTCTTTAGGGATGGAGGTAATCGCCGATGTTTCGCCTTCGGTTTTAAAATATTTAAATATTGAATACAAGGATCTTTCACCTTTTAAACAATTAGGCCTAACAGGGCTTAGACTGGATATGGGGTTTAGCGGCAACGAAGAAAGCGAAATGTCATATAATCCTTATGGATTGAAGATTGAACTCAACATGAGCAGCAATCCAAAATATATTGAAAATATAATGAGCTATTTGCCGAATAAAGACAATTTAATAGGCTGCCACAACTTTTATCCACATAGATATACAGGATTATCAAGAAAACACTTTATGGAAACTTCGCTAGCATTTAAAGAATACGGTCTTAGAACTGCAGCTTTTGTATCTTCAAACAATGCTGCTTTTGGCCCTTGGGATGTAAATGAAGGGCTGCCAACGCTTGAAGAACATAGATTTTTACCTATAGATGTACAGGCTAAAGACTTGTTAAACACTTTTTTAATTGATGATTTGATCATTTCTAACTGCTATGCTTCAAACGATGAGTTAGAATTATTAGGCAATTTAAACAAGGATTTACTCACATTTAAAGTTAGCTTAATTGAAGGTGTAGGAAGCGTTGAAAAGAAAATAATATTAGATGAGCTGCACTTTAATAGAGGCGATGTAAACGAGTACATGATAAGATCAACTCAAAGCAGAGTAAAATATAAGGGCCACCTCTTTGAGCCAATAAATACTGTTGATATAAATAGAGGAGATATAATCATTGAAAGCAGTCAATATGAGCATTATGCTGGAGAACTTCAGATTGCATTAAAATCTATGAAAAATTCTGGGAAAAGCAGTGTAGTTGGCAGAATAAGAGAAGAAGAATTGTTCTTATTAGATTATGTAAGACCATGGCAAAAGTTCAAATTTGAATTATTATAGAGATGCATTTAATTGCATCTCTTTTAAATTGGACAAAGCAGGGGAAAAAATATAGAGAATAATCCTCGATTTGATATAATGTAATCGTCTAAACTACATAAAAAGAAGGAAATATTTTAGATAAATCCACTGACGTAAGTTATGAAAAAGTAGCAGAATTGTCAACACCTGTGGATATTAGTAGAGAAACAGTGAAGAAAATCATGAGAAAATGGAGCAATAGATAACCTAGAACTTAAAATAGGAGAGAAAAAAAGAGTAAATACAATCTACATAGAAGCAGACGAAGACCACATTCCATTACAAAATGGAAAAAGCAAAGAAATGAAATTAATATAGGTTTATTAATGTAAATTAAAATTATAAATTATTACATTATATTATTAAGGGGTTATAATTTTAATATTATTTAGAAAACTATTTAATTGTTTTCCAACAATTAATTGACACTATCGCTTAGCTACGGTTTATTGACGAAATATTCAAAAAGAGTTATAATGAAGCAAATTTAAGGTATCAAACAATATAAGAAAGGTTGTGATTGTTTGGTTAAAAAAGGTATATCTATGTTTTTAGTTTTGACGTTAATGTTTAATATGACTAATATTGCAATTGCTAATGGAAGTTTTTTTATTTCTGACAAAAATAGAAATGTAATACAAGCCATAGATTTATCTCAAAGTTTTATTAATATTGAGAGTAAGAATTATTCTGTGACTCCTACAACTTTTTATAAATACAGCAACTACACTGGGCAAATTGGACAGACAATTTACTCTTATGATTTCCATTAGTATGATGAAAATTTACAATATATTTTTATTATGTGGCTTTACATTCCCGTTTTTAATTTGGTATATCAGATACATTCCAATCTATAAATCATTTGAGAAAGAAAAATTCATGATGTATTTTTATACAAGTTTGTTAAGTATATTTTTATCTCTAAATCAATTTTTTTTAAATATTTTTGATATTGATATTCGAGTATTTTTATTATTACAAATATTATTATTACCATTTTTAAGATATTACAACAAAGATTTATATAATGTATACAAAAATAAACAAATAAGTAATAAAAAGAAGTTTTTAAAACATCCGAAAGACAGAACTTGAAAAACAAATAATTCTACATTTTTTACTCTATGATGAGATATATAATAATAGAGATGCATTTAATTGCATCTCTTTTAAATTGGACAAAGCAGGGGAAAAAATATAAAATATATGAGTAAAATAAAAAAAGGAGGGGTTCTTAAATTGCCAGATATTGTAGTGATTGGAGGAGGAGCCTCGGGGATTGTTGCATCTATAATCGCAAGTAGAAGAAATTCACAAGTCACATTACTAGAAAGAAACGATAGAATTGGCAAAAAACTATTAGTTACAGGGAATGGAAGATGCAATTATACAAATAAAAACATGAAAGTAGATTGTTTTCATGGGACAAATATAAATTTCATAGAAAATATAATCAAACAGTTTGATAGAGATAAAACTTTAGAATTTTTTGAAAAACTAGGCATCGTCCCTAAAGCAGAAGATGGTGGGAAAATTTTTCCCATGTCTTTACAAAGTTCTAGTGTGTTAGATGTATTGAGATATGAGCTTGAAAGGTTAGATGTAAATGTGGTTACAGGAGCATATGTAACTGAGATATCAAAGAAAAAAGATTTTCTTATAAAAACAAAAACAAAAGATGTATTTCATTCAGATAAAGTGATCATCGCAACAGGTGGAATGGCTATGCCAGTAAGTGGTTCAGATGGCAACGGATATAAGTTAGCAAAAGAATTTGGGCACAGCATAATTACTCCAACTCCTGCTCTAGTACAATTAAAATTAGAATCAGATAAATTGAAAGCAATGGATGGAGTGAAATTTGAAGGATCAGCAAACCTATATATAGATAATAAATTAATAAGAGAAGAAAAAGGAGAGATACTATTCACTGATTATGGGGTATCAGGCCCACCAATTCTTCAACTTAGCAGAGAAGCAGTCAGGGGAATGAATGAAAAAAGAAAAGTAGAGTTAGAACTAAAATTATTTGATAAAAGCACTGAAGAATTCAAAAAATATTTAAATAAAAGATTTTCATATATGCCTTATAAATCAGTTGAAATTGGGCTCATAGGGCTTATACATAAAAAGCTCATCATCCCGATTTTGAAGGAGATCAATTTGGATAAAAATAAATTAGTCAAAGAATTAACTAATGCTGATTTGGACAAACTAACTAATATATTGACAAGTTGGAGATTTAAAGTAATCGGTGACAAAGGATGGGGTCAAGCTCAAACCACTGCTGGGGGCATATTATCTCATGATATAGATCCTGATACTCTAGAGTCAAAGAGAATAAGCGGGCTATACTTTTGTGGTGAAATATTAGATGTCGATGGAGATTGTGGAGGGTACAATCTTCAATGGGCTTGGTCAAGTGGATATGTTGCTGGATTAAATGCATCTAAATGATAGCTTTTAAACAATCATTTAATTTGATAGAAAATATGATACTATTAAATAGTATAGATTTTATGCCTTATATAAGGAGGAAATGATGATAGGTTTAAAGAGAAATTTAATAAAAAGGCAATGTGAAAACAATCCTATAAGAGTATGCTTAGTTGGTGCAGGAATGATGGGGAAAGGATTTGTTAGTCAAGTAACTAGAGTAAAAGGAATGGAAACTTCTGTTGTTTGCAGCAATAAAATAGAAGACTGTTATAAAGCTTTAGAATTTGCTGGAATAGAGAAGGAAAACATAATAACTGCAAAAAAAACTCAAGATATAGATAAAGCATTAGAACAAGGCAAGTACGCAGTAACAGATGACTGGAGGATAGCGGTTAAATCTGGGCTTGTAGATGTTGTATTAGATGCTACCGGTGTTCCTGAGACAGGGGCTAATATAGCATATAATGCTATAAATGAAGGTAAACATATAGTCATGTTAAATGTAGAGGCTGATGTTGTGGTGGGGCCGTATTTAAATAAATTAGCTGAAGAAAAAGGTGTAGTATATACAGGCTCAGCTGGAGATGAACCCGGAGCAGCATTAGAATTATATGATTTTGCTACGATATCTGGATTTGAAGTTCTAGCGATTGGAAAAGGCAAAAATAATCCGCTCGATTATTACATTACACCTGACATGGTCGAAGAAGAAGCAATCAGAAAAGGGCTTAAGCCACTTAGACTTGCATCTTTTATAGATGGAACTAACACAATGGTAGAATTGGCAGCTATGGCAAATGCTACTGGATTTGTTCCCGACATAAGAGGAGCACATGGAGTAACAGCGAAAGTCGAAGACATGCCCAAAATATACAGTTTAAAGGAAAATGGCGGGATACTAAATAAATACGGCATAGTAGATTATACTCATGGGATTGCACCTGGTGTATATGCTATCATTACTACTGACTTACCTGTTGTACATAAGGAAATGCAATTTTTAAAAATGGGAGATGGCCCTAACTACATTCTTTACAGACCATATCATTTGACAAGTCTTGAAACGCCTATATCAATTGCAAAAGCAGCAATACTAAATGAACCTTCCATAGTGCCAAAGTCAAATCACCCATATGCTGAAGTCATAACAAGGGCAAAAAAAGACCTAAAAAAAGGTGAACATTTAGATGGCATAGGCGAATATACTGTATTTGGATCAATTGATAGTTATGAAACAGCTAAAAAAGAAAATCTAGTACCAATTGGGCTGATAAATAAAAAAGCAACTGTAACTAGAAATATTAAAAAGGGTGAATATTTAACTTATGAAGATGTCAATTTAGACACTGATTCTATGTTATACAAATTGAGAAAGCTTCAAGATGATAATAACTAGTTGACAAAGTGTGATATTTTAAGATATATTAATAAAAGTATAATATGCCATGAAAAGGACGAGTAGCTTATATAAGCATTTTAGAGAGGCGATTGACGGTGCAAGATCGCTATGCAAGTATTTGCGAATATCACCTTTGAGCATTGTACCTGAAAGATTAGTAAGGTATGACGCAAGCTATGCGATATATGCGTAAAGTGACAGCTTAAACAAGCTGTAATTTGGGTGGTACCGCGAACATTCGTCCCTAAGTCATTGACTTAGGGATTTTTCAATAGAAAGGAGAAAAAATGAAAAGGTTTAATGAATTATCAAACAAACCCGTAAGTGAAAGAGAAAAATCCATAGCCTCTTATTGGAAAGAGATTGATTTACTCCACAAATCTGTGGATACGAGAGATGAAAACAACCCATTTATATTTTATGAAGGGCCACCGACAGCCAATGGAAAACCTGGAATTCACCATGTAATGGCTAGAACTCTAAAAGATTTGACTTGTCGGTGTAAAACAATGAAGGGTTATCAAGTTAAACGAAAAGCAGGCTGGGACACACATGGACTTCCTGTTGAGATTGAAGTTGAGAAGAAACTTAATCTAAAGAACAAACAAGACATTGAAAAGTATGGCGTGGAAGAATTTAATAAAGAGTGCCGTAATTCAGTATTTCAATATGAGAAATTATGGCGAGAAATGACAGAGCGAATGGCATATTTGATTGACTTGGACAATCCTTACATCACATTAGAAAATGACTATATAGAATCAGTTTGGTGGATACTAGACAAAATGAACAAAGAGGGATTGCTCTATGAAGGTCATAAAATTCTACCATACTGCTCAAGATGTGGAACAGGGCTTGCATCACATGAGGTAGCATTAGGGTATGAGGAAATAAAGACAGAAACTGTAACTGTGAAATTTAAACTCAAAGGCAAAGATGAATATTTCTTAGCTTGGACAACTACTCCTTGGACATTGCCATCAAATGTTTGTTTGACAGTAAACCCTGAAGTAACTTATGTAAAAGTCAACTCAGACGGGCAGATTTATTATCTTGCCAAAGATTTGGCAGACAAAGTTTTAGAAAAAGAATATGAAATATTAGAAGAACTAAAGGGAAAAGACTTAGAGTATATGGAATATGAGCAATTAATTCCATTTATTAAAGTAAATGACAAAGCGTTTTTTGTAACACTAGGGGATTATGTAACTACCGAAGATGGAACAGGAATAGTTCACTCTGCACCTGCATTTGGGGAAGATGACTACAATACAGGTTTGAGATATGATCTTCCAGTAGTAAACCCAGTAGGTGAAGATGGAAAATTCACGACTACACCTTGGGCAGGCAAATTTGTAATGGATGCTGATGAGGATATCATAAAATGGCTTAAAGAGAATGGAAAGCTATATAAGAAAGAAAAAATTCTTCATAATTATCCTCATTGCTGGAGATGTCATACTCCGCTTTTATACTATGCAAAACCTTCATGGTATATCGAAGTGACAAAATTTAAAGATAAACTTATTGAAAACAACAATGGTGTAAATTGGTATCCTGAGTTTGTCGGAGAAAAGCGATTTGGAAACTGGCTAGAAAACTTAAATGATTGGGCTATAACTCGTTCAAGATATTGGGGGACTCCATTCCCACTTTGGAGATGTGAAGACTGTGGACATATCGAAAGCGTAGGCTCAAGAGATGAATTGGTAGAGAAAGCTATTGAAGATATAGATAGAGATTTAGATTTGCATAGACCATATGTAGACAAAGTACATTTCAAATGTCCAGAATGCGGAGGTTTGATGACAAGAGAAAAAGATGTCATTGACGTATGGTTTGACAGTGGATCTATGCCATTTGCACAACATCACTATCCTTTTGAGCATAAGGATGATTTTGACAAACTATTTCCTGCAGATTTTATATGTGAAGGAATAGACCAGACAAGAGGTTGGTTCTATTCACTACTAGCAATATCTACTTTTGTCACTGGAAAAGCTCCATATAAAAATGTCTTAGTAAATGATTTAGTTTTAGACAAAGAAGGCAAAAAAATGTCTAAATCTAAAGGAAATACTGTAGATCCATTTAAACTATTTGATGAATATGGAGCAGATGTTTTAAGATGGTATTTAATTTATGTTTCTCCACCATGGACACCAACAAAATTTGACGAAGATGGCCTGAAAGAAGTAGAATCGAAATTCTTTAGAAGTATAAGAAATGTATACAATTTCTTCAGCCTCTATGCAAACACAGATGAAGTAGATCCAAGAGAATTTAATATTCCATATGAAAACAGGCCAGAAATAGACAGGTGGATACTTTCTAAATTCAACAGTTTGCTAATAGAAACTGAAGAGAATATGGAACAATTTGAATTAACGAGAGCAGTAAGGGACATACAAGAATTTGTAATAGAAGACTTATCCAATTGGTATATAAGGAGAAATAGAAGAAGATTTTGGTCAACATCATTAGATGATGATAAGAAGGCAGTTTACAATACAACATATGAAATATTAGTAGGTTTAACTAAAATAATTGCTCCTTTTGTGCCATTTATAGCAGAGGAATTGTATAGAAATCTAACTGATAACGAGAGCGTTCACTTGGATTATTATCCAAAAGTTAATCAAAAGCTCATAGATAAAAAGTTAGAGCAGAAGATGGATTTAGTAAGAGATTTAGTTGCCCTTGGGAGAGCATCTAGAGAAAGTGTAAAAATAAAAGTTAGACAACCTTTACAAGAAGTATTGATTGACGGAAAATACGAAGACGTAATATCAGATATAGTAGATTTGATAAAAGAAGAGTTAAATGTTAAAGAAGTGGTATTTGAAAAGGATCTATCTCAATTTATGAATTTCTCACTAAAACCAAACTTTAAAGTGGCAGGACCTATTTTGGGTTCAAAGATAAAGAGTTTTTCAAAAGCTTTAGAAGCATTAGATGCAAAGGAAGTCTCAGATAAATTTGAGAGTGGAGAGACTTTAACATTGAATTTAGACGGCGAAGATGTTGAGATAAACAAAGACATGGTAACAATAACCATTTCTTCTAAAGAAGGATTTAATGTAGTGATGGAGAACAATTTATTTGTCATATTAGACACAACATTAACTCAAGATTTAATAGATGAAGGATATGCAAGAGAATTCATATCAAAAGTTCAGCAGATGAGAAAAAACAACGATTATGAGATACTAGACACTATTAAAATATATTACAACGGACCAGAAAGCATAGCAAATGCAGTTAAGAAATTTGAAGCATACATCAAATCAGAGACTTTAGCTACAGATATCATCAAAGTAGATGAAGAAATCGAACCAAAACAAGACTTAAATGGCGAATTAACAGGAATTAGACTTGAAAGAAACTAATTAAAAGAGACTAGAGCTTAAACAGTCTTAAAATCATCTATAATTATAAAAAGAGGTATAGTCCTTGAAATTGGACTATGCCTCTTTTGTTTAACTAAGAAACACAATGCCATAGATTTAGCTTTTAATAGTTTACATTTTGTAAAATACAGATTATCACGCCTAATTTACAGAAAATATGCTATAATGGGGAAAATGGATATAGTGATCATGTTCACTGCTAACTATAAGAAACTTTGAAGATAGACGCTATTTTAATGATTTACACAACGATCATCTTTACTTAAAGACAATGAAAGGAAGTAGATTTATGGAAAACAACAAAAAAGAACAGGAACGTGCAGAACTTTACCGTACCATATGGAATATAGCAAATGACTTAAGAGGTAGCGTAGATGGCTGGGACTTTAAGCAATATGTCCTCGGCATGCTGTTTTACCGATACATATCTGAAAATATCACTGCTTACATTAACACAAGTGAATGGGAAGCAGGGAATATAGATTTTGACTATGCAAAGCTTTCCGATGAAGAAGCAGAACAAGCTAGAGAAGATTTGGTTAATACAAAAGGTTTCTTTATTTTACCAAGTGAGCTTTTTGAAAATGTCCGTGCTCGTGCAAAAGAAGATGAGAACTTAAACGAAACTCTTGAGCGGGTATTTAAAAACATAGAAGCATCAGCACAAGGGACAAAAAGTGAAGACAATTTAAAGGGTTTGTTTGATGATATCGATGTTAACAGCAACAAACTTGGCAGCACTGTAGCAAAACGCAACGAAAAGCTAGTGAAACTTCTTAATTCCATTGCTGATATGAAATTAGGCGAGTACAAAGACAATACAATAGATGCTTTCGGTGATGCCTATGAATATTTAATGGGTATGTATGCCTCAAACGCAGGGAAAAGTGGAGGCGAGTACTATACACCACAGGAAGTTTCAGAGTTGCTAACTCACATGGTATTGGTAGGTAAGACCGAAGTCAACAAGGTATACGACCCTGCTTGTGGGAGTGGTTCTCTGCTTTTAAAATTTGCTAAAATTCTTGGAAAAGAAAATGTGCGACAAGGATTCTTTGGGCAAGAAATTAACATAACAACATATAATCTTTGCAGAATAAATATGTTTCTCCATGACATTGACTATGACAAATTCGACATTGCACTTGGCGACACACTAACAGATCCTCAACATTGGGATGATGAGCCTTTTGAGGCTATAGTGTCAAATCCGCCATATTCAACCAAATGGAAAGGCGATAGCGACCCTATTTTAATTAACGATCCGCGTTTTTCACCAGCAGGAGTATTAGCACCAAAATCTAAAGCTGATCTTGCTTTTATCATGCACAGTCTTTCGTGGCTTGCGACAAATGGAACAGCAGCTATTGTATGTTTCCCAGGGGTACTGTATAGAGGAGGATCAGAAAAGAAAATAAGGCAATATCTGATCGACAACAACTATATTGACTGCATAATTCAGCTGCCAGATAACCTTTTTTATGGGACAAGCATTGCTACCTGCATAATGGTACTTAAAAAATCAAAATCAGAAAACAACACTTTATTTATAGATGCCTCAAAAGAATTTGTTAAGGTCACTAACAACAATAAACTTACACAAGATAATATTGAACATATTTTAGATGCCTTTAAAACAAGGAAAGATATTTCTTACTTCTCTAAACTAGTGCCAAACAGCGAAATAGCAAAGCAGGATTACAATCTTTCTGTCTCCACTTATGTAGAAAAGGAGGACAATAGAGAGAAGATAGATATAGTCGCTCTTAATAAGGAGATAGAGGAAATCGTGGCAAGGGAACAAATTTTAAGAGAAGAAATAGACAAGATTATTGCGGAAATAGACGTGGGCAAATGAGTAAGTTAGATG
>DAONLG010000026.1:0-16686 GCA_035406565.1 Soehngenia sp. | reverse complement strand
ATTGTTTTAAATATTAAACTATGGATATAATAGTTATGGAAGGTGATAATTATGAAAGATGAAAAAGATAAATTAAGAGAAAACTTGAGTGATATCTCATACAAAGTAACTCAAGAGAATGCCACAGAAAAACCATTTTCAAGTCCATTAAACGATAATTTCGAGGATGGAATTTATGTCGATATAGTTTCGGGCGAGGTTCTTTTTTCTTCAAAAGATAAGTTTGATGCAGGCTGTGGATGGCCAAGTTTTACTAGACCTATTGATGACGAGAACATCATTGAAAAAAAGGATAAATCTCATGGAATGATCAGAACCGAGGTGAGGTCTAAAGAAGCAGATTCTCATTTAGGACATGTTTTTAATGATGGACCAAGGGAGGAAGGCGGACTTAGGTATTGCATAAACGGAGCAAGCCTTAGGTTTATTAAGAAAGAAGACATGGAGAAGGAAGGATATAAAGATTATTTAGATAAAGTTTAGAGGAATATATAAATTTTCTTCTTGCATTTATGTCTACTTAAGTATATACTTAATTAGTTAAAGACAAGGAGGAAATTTTTTTATATGGAGAAATTAAGATTTGATGAAATGGAATTTAGTGAGGCTGTGAAGAAAGGCATAAGGGATATGGGTTTTGAAGAAATGTCCCCTATTCAATCACAAGCGATACCCATTCTTTTACAAGGTATAGATGTAATCGGCCAAGCTCAAACAGGAACCGGAAAAACAGCAGCTTTTGGCATACCTTTGTTAGAAATGGTAGATGTTAGTGTAAAAAAGACTCAAGCACTCATACTATGTCCAACTAGAGAGCTTTCTGTACAGGTAGCTGAAGAGCTTACAAATTTAGCTAAGTACGTAAAGGGGCTTAACATATTGCCAGTTTATGGTGGTCAACCGATAGAAAGGCAATTAAAGGGTTTAAAAGCAGGGGTGCAAATAGTAGTAGGTACACCTGGCAGAGTCATTGACCACATCAGAAGGAAAACTATAAAAACCGACAGCATTAAGTACATGGTGCTTGATGAAGCTGATGAGATGTTTGATATGGGATTTAGAGATGATATTGAACTGGTAATGAATACGTTGCCAGAAGATAGGCAGACTATATTTTTCTCAGCAACTATGCCTGATGAAATAAGGCAGTTTGCTAGGAAGTTCCAAAAAGATCCACAGTATATAAAGGTAGTTCATAAAGAACTAACTGTACCTAAAGTTGAACAATCGTATTACGAAGTAAGATCACAGATGAAAACTGAGATACTCAGTAGACTTATAGATATATACAACCCAAAATTGACATTGGTATTTTGCAATACCAAAAAGAAAGTAGATGAGCTTACTACAGAACTTCAATCTAGAGGATATTTAGCGGATGGACTACATGGAGACCTTAAACAAAATCAAAGGGACATGGTAATGAACAAATTCAGGAATTCAACAATTGATATATTGGTAGCTACAGATGTAGCTGCTAGAGGATTAGATGTTGATGATATTGATTTGGTTGTAAACTATGATTTGCCACAAGATGAAGAAAATTATGTTCATAGAATAGGAAGGACTGCAAGAGCAGGACGAAGTGGAAGGGCTTTTAGTTTTGTATCAGGAAGAGAGATATATAAATTAAAAGACATTCAAAAGTACACCAAGACGACTATAGAGAGAAGAGAAATACCTACTTTAAAGGATATACAAGCAAAATACACTGAGAGCATTCAAGATAAGATAAAACAAGAAATTGAAACGATTGAAGAAAACGATCTGACTAAATACAATGCAATATTAGACACGTTGTTATTGGAAGAGTACAGCTCATTTGACATCGCCCTCGCACTATTAAAGATGTATTTAGATGAGAAAAAAATATTTGAAGGGCATGAAGAGATAGAGCAAATAGATACAAAGAAGAAATACAATTCAAATGGAATGTATACAAGACTTCACATAAATGTAGGCAAGTCCTTAGGCATTAGCCCAAGACATATATTATCAGCGATATTTGAAGAGACTGGATTAAATAAAAAAATCATTGGCAATATAGATTTATATGATGATTTTACTTTTATTGAGGTGCCTTCTGAATATGACGAAGTAATTATAAATGGTTTAAGCGGCAAGAAAATAAGAGGGGCTAAGGTAAGAGTTGAAAGAGCAAATGCTAAGAAGAAAAAAAAGCAGAAAATAATCTATAATCTTGGAGGCGATAGTGTTGAAAATGTTTAAAAGTGACAACACATCTGGAGTACATCCTAAGGTATTAAAAGCAATTGAGGAAGTTAATTTTGAACATGAAAGTGCTTACGGCGAAGATTTAGTAACAAAGAAAGCTATAGAGAAATTTAGATCTGTGTTTGGAAAAGATGTGGATGTCTTTTTTGTAACTACTGGTACATCTGCAAATGTAATTGGGTTATCAGGAGCATTATATCCATATGAAGGAGTGGTAGCTCCTGCTACTGCACATATAAATGTTGATGAATGTGGAGCTTTAGAAAGATATGCAGGCAATAAGATAATACAAATACAAACAGATGATGGTAAAATAAAACCAGAAATGATAATAAATACTTTAGAAGTGCTAGGGGATGAGCATGCAGTTCAACCTAAAATCATCTCTATATCCCAAGTAACAGAGCTGGGTACATTATATGAAGTTGATGAAATAAAAGAATTAGCTGATTTTGCTCACGAGAATGGACTATATCTACATGTCGATGGAGCTAGAATTGCAAATGCTGTATGTGCATTGAACTCGTCTTTTAAAGAGATGTTAACTGATACAGGAGTTGACTTAGTTAGCTTTGGTGGGACTAAAAATGGTATGATGATCGGCGAAGCAATCGTTGTTTTAAATGACGACTTAAAAGGAAGATATCATTTTTACAGGAAACAAGGCATGCAGTTAGTATCAAAGATGAGATTTATTTCTGCTCAGTTTTTAGCTTATCTAGACGGAGTATGGGAAGAAAATGCTAAAAATGCAAATGAAATGGGAATTTATTTAGCTAATGAACTAGAAAAATTTGATCAGATAAGATTAAAATCTAAAGTCAGAGCTAATATGATATTTGCTTATTTGCCAAAAGACTTAATAGAAATACTTCATCAAAAATTCGCGTTCTATGTAAACGATGAAAAAGAGGGATTGATTAGGTTAGTGACATCTTTCGACACTACTAAAGAAGATGTAGATTTATTTATAGATGAAATTAAAAAATATTACAATAACTAAACCTTGACTTAAGTCAAGGTTTTCTATTGTATACAAATGTGAAAAATGCTAGGTTATAATTAAATAGCATTGGGTATAATCATAACATATAAATACAGTAGAAAGCGGGAGCGCAAATGAAAGTAATAATTGCACCATGCGGGATAAAAAACATCATAGATGCGAATGACATGGCTATATACATGGAAGATGGAGTAAGAAATATAATTAAAAATGCACAAATATATAAGTATCCGTTGTTAGATAGAGATTCTCCTATTGAACAGGCGAAAATCCTTGGAGGTAAAATTTACGAAAAAGAGACACTTGATCCATTAGGAAGAAAAATCAACTCAAAATACGCTGTGCTAAACGACAAAGTCATAATTGAATTAAAAGAAAGTTCAGGATTAAGACACTTAAGCTTAGAGGAAAAAAATCCTCTATTAACTTCAACTTATGGTACTGGTTTATTGATCTTAGATGCATTAAATAAAGGATACCGGGATTTTTATATTTTTACTCATGGAAGTGCTACAAATGATGCTGGCATAGGAATATTAAATAGCTTGGGATTTAATTTTTTAGATTCCAATGAAAATGAAGTCGAATTGAATGCAAAAGGGTTATACATGATAAGAGATATAGACGATACAAAAAAAGACTCGCGTCTTGATGAGGCTTCATTTACGGTAGTCACAGACTATAATGAGGAGTATTCTGGGCTTCATGGCATTGCCTATACATATGGGCCGATAAAAGGTGCGACTCCTTTGATGATTGAATCTTTAGACAGAGGGCTGAGAAATTTTGCATTGATAGTTGAGAAAAAAATGGGAATAGATATAGAAAAGGTAAATGGTTCAGGAGCAGGTGGTGGCGTCGCAGCAGGGCTATATAGTTTTTTAAATGCTGATATAATATCCACTTTAGATGCATTTTACGAGATAAGCGATTTGAAAAATAATCTTTACAATGCAGATTTAGTTTTAACTGGTTCTACTGAGGTTATAAAGGGCGAAAGATTAAATCGCTTTATGATGGATATTGTTGATATAGCACATAAAAATCATGTGCCTGTAGTTGGAATCTTTGGATATATAGAAAATGACATTGAAAGACTTTATTCAAATGGCTTTACTGGGATTTACTCACTTTATAAAAACAGGCTTCATATGAACAATTCTTATATGGAACCTCAAGAAATGCTTCTACAGACAATAGAATCTGTAATAAATCTAATTAACGATGAACAGTATGAGGGTTAATATGTTAAGTGGTAAGAGGTATAATACATTAAATGATGAACTTTTTCATGAATTCGGTGAAAAAGTATCAAAAATAGCTATAGATGGTGGTTTTACCTGCCCAAATAGGGATGGCACTATAAGTGATTTGGGGTGCCTTTTTTGTAATGAAAAAGGTTCTGGGGATTTTACTAGTTCTTTGTATGATATAGATAGAGAGATAAATAATCAAATTGAGATCAACAAAAGAAAATGGAATACTAACAAATTTATTGCATATTTTCAGGCTTTCACCAATACCTATGCTGATGTGGAGACTTTAAAGAAAAAGTATGAGAGCTGTCTAGGAAGAGAAGATGTAGTAGGATTAGCTATAGCGACAAGACCAGATTGCTTTAATAAAGAAATATACGATTATTTAGAAGAATTAAATAATCGTATATTTCTTTGGATAGAGCTAGGTTTACAGACTGTAAATGAAACTACATCTAGACTTATTAATAGAGGATATAATTTAGACATTTATGAGAATTGTATTACTGAATTAAAAAAAAGAAACATAAAAGTTGTGACACATCTTATATTTGGATTACCCTATGAAGATAAAACAGACATGCTGAAATCAGTAAAATATGTTGCTAATACAAATACCTGGGGTATTAAATTTCATTCGCTCTACATTCAAACTGATTCGAGATTATATGATTATTACCTTAAAAATAAATTTAATTTATTGACTAAAGAAGAATATGTGGACACTGTAGCTTTGGCGATATCTTACTTACCTAAGGAAATGGTAATTCACAGGCTTACGGGCGATCCTAATAAAAAGCTACTATACAAACCAGAGTGGTGCTTAAACAAGCTTTCTGTGATTTCTTCTATTGATAAAAGATTAAAAGAACTCGATTTATATCAGGGTTTAAATTATAATAGTAATATGGAATAATAAAGGGGTTGATATCATGAACAAAGTTTTGATTATGCTTGCTGATGGCTTTGAAGAAGTTGAAGCATTGACTTGTGCTGATTATCTTCAAAGGGCGAGTATGGAAGCTGTATTAGTATCTACTAGTAATGACCAAATTGTAGAGGGGTCTCACAAAATAAAAGTTATAGCAAATAAACTATTAAACGATATTGTTTCTTCAGTTAATTATTCTGCTATTGTTATACCAGGAGGACAACCCGGAGCGACTAATTTAAAAAATAATAAAAGAGTGTTAGAACTTGTAAAAGAATTTTATGACGAAGAAAAAATAGTTGCTTCAATATGTGCAGGACCTACTGTACTTCATGAAGCGGGTATTTTAGATGGGAAAAAAGTTACTTGTTTTCCTGGATACGGCGACAAATTAATTGGAGCAAAAGTTGTAAATGATATTGTTGTAAAAGACGGAAATATAATAACGGCGATGGGGCCGGCAGCAGCTAATTATTTCGCTATAAAAATAGTAGAAGCTCTAAGAGGTAGTGAAAAAGCTAGAGAGCTTAGAAAAAGTATATTATTAGATGTGGTAGAAAATCAAAGATGAGTTTAACTCATCTTTTCTTTTTGACAATATTGTAATTACACTTATTATATAGTATTATAACTATATAATATTTAAAGAGGTGTAAGATGAGAAAGCAATTTATAACTGTATTTATAGTATCGCTAATAGCTTTTGCATCCATATATGCAGTGTTAGTTAATACTATTTTTGATGAAGAAAAAGTAGCAGCACAAGACCCAATAAATCCTGTAGATAAAGAGCCAATTGAGAATGACAAAAATGAATTGATTTTTTTACTTTTAGGTGTAGATGCTAAAGATCTTGATCACGCAAAGGGAACGAGAACTGATACTATAATGCTCACTAGAGTAAATTTTGATACTGGCAAGATATCGATATTGTCAATCCCTAGAGACACCAGAACCATGGTCAATGGAAGGCTCGATAAAATAAATGCTGCCCATGCATACGGTGGAGTAGACATGTCTATGCAAGCGGTGAGCGATTTATTAGGCATTGACATTGATTATTATGTGCTAGTTGATTATCAAATAGTAAAAGATGTTGTGGATGCAATAGGTGGAGTAGATGTTGAAGTTCCATTTGACATGAAATACGATGATCCAACTGCCGATCCACCACTTCATATAAATTTAGAAGCAGGTTTTCAAAATCTAAATGGCCAAGAAGCACATGATTTTTTAAGATTTAGACACAACAACAGTTTTACAGTAGGTTATCCTGAGGGTGATGTCGGGAGAATAAAGACACAACAGTACTTTATGAAGGAATTAGTAAAGCAGACTTTGACACCTAAAAATATATTAAAAATTCCTGCTCTTATTAAGACATATTATGACAACGTAGAAACTAATATACCGCTTAATTATGTTTTAAAAGGAGCGGCTATGGTTAATAAAATAGATCCCGACCTTATGGAAACAGCTACCATTCCTGGAGAAGGAGAATATATTGGAGATATAAGCTATTTTATTTATGACGGTGAACAAATGCAGGAGTTGGTAAATAGCATGTTTGGAGATTACATAGTGGAACCAATAGTTCCCTAAATAAATATCAAAGAGGTGTAAGAATGAGAAAAGCCAGAAAAAAAGAGCATGTTGAGAACTACCTTAGAACCTCTTTTCAAGGCAATAACTTATTAAGAGATGTGTATTTACCACATAACGCATTGCCAGAATTAAATTTCGATGATATCGACACATCACTGATTTTCTTAAATAAGAAAATTGACTATCCTATACTGATAAATGCTATGACAGGCGGATCTGACTTTAGTGAAGAAATCAATAAAGACTTATCAACTATTGCAAGAGACTTAAATATTCCCATGGCAGTAGGCTCTGAAACGATAGCTTTAGAAGATAAAGATGCTGAGGAGTCTTTTAGAGTTGTTAGAGACATCATTGGGGATGAAGGCATAGTAATAGGAAATATTGGTGGACTTTCGTCACCAGAAGATGCAAAGATTGCAGTTGATATTTTAAGAGCTGACGCCCTCCAAATTCATTTAAATGTAGCACAGGAGTTAGTCATGGATGAAGGAGATAGGGACTTTAAGGGAGTTTTAAAGAACATAGAATCAATAGTCAAAGGCGTAAAAGTTCCTGTCATAGTTAAAGAAGTAGGATTTGGAATTAGCCATGATGTAGCAAAGAGATTATATGATGTTGGAGTAAGGTATATTGATGTATCTGGATATGGCGGTACAAATTTTATAGAGATAGAGAATTTAAGAAATCCATCTATGGATTTTACTGAATTATATTCATGGGGAATACCAACAGCTGCTAGTATAATTCAGGTTAGAAAACTCTCAGATAACCTAAATATAATTGCAAGCGGCGGAATAAGAACAAGCATGGATATCATAAAGTCAATTGTACTGGGTGCTGACATTGCTGGAATAAGTGGTGAAATACTCTCTTATCTAGTTCATGGAGGATTATTAAATGCTAAAGAATATATGGATAATACCATATATAAACTAAAAGTCATCATGATGTTATTAGGTAAGAAAAATTTAAAAGAATTGAGAGAAGTGGATTATAAATTGACAGGAAAATTAAGAGAGATTATTTAAAGGATTCTTTTGAATCCTTTATTAATTTAAGGAGGAAATCATGGACTTAAAATTGTATTATATGGATTATTGCCCATTTTGCAATAGAGTTATTAATTATATCAAAGAGAATAATTTAGAAATAGAATTGAGAAATATAAACATAAAAGAAAACTATGACGAGCTTATATCAAAAGGCGGCTTAGATCAAGTCCCAATGCTTTTAATTGATGGAAAGCCTCTATATGAATCAGAAGATATAATTAAGTTTTTGAATGGTATTTTAAAAAAACATGATGAATAGACATAGATTAATAGGAGGAAAAATATTACATTTTGATGTAATTGATTCAACAAATGAATATGCTAAAAAGAATTTTATCAATTTAGAAAATGGAACGGTTATATTGAGTGATGAGCAAACCAAAGGAAAGGGAAGAGCTGGGAGAGGCTTTCTATCTAATAAGGGAGGGCTTTATTTTAGCATCATTTACCACTCTAATTTAGATATATATAAATTGTCTTTATTCACACAATTAGCATCTGTGGCTGTTTTTAAGGCATTTGAAGATTTATCTATAAAAGCAAACATAAAATGGCCAAACGATTTATATATAAATGGACTAAAGGTGTGCGGTATACTTACAGAATTGATTGAATGCCAAAATTTCCATGGGATAGTTGTGGGCATAGGGATCAATGTGAATAATAAAAAAGCCGAATTTATAAAAGAAAATATCTCCGCTTCTTCAATTGAGGAAGAAACAGGAATAAAAATAGACAAGACTACATTATTGGAAAAAATACTGTTTCACATAGAAGGCATTTTCCTTGACTATGAGAAAAATAGCGATTTTATCAAATACAAGAACATTTTAATAGAAAATTCTTTAATAATAGGCAGAGAAATAGAGGTAATTATTGGAGATGAAAGAACAACAGCCAAAGCTATAGACATTGATGAATTTGGGAATCTTATTATCTATGCCAATGGAAAGAGAAGTGTTCTAAATTCAGGTGAAGTGCACATCAAAATGTAGATTATACTTTATCTTTAAGCCTGTAACCCAAGACAGAAGCTAAGATCAATTTTAATATATCGCCTGGAATAAATATAAAAAAGCCTATTTTTAATATATAAATAATAGTTAGACCTTGATTTAAATAAGAATTAAGTATAAAAGCCATATAAGGAAGACCTATCAAGTACATTAATATGCTAGAAATTACACTAGCTTTAATGAAACTTGATAGGGTCTTTTTCTTTTGCGTAAAAAAACCTGCTGTAAAAGACGCTATGATAAAACTCAAAAGAAAACCAAAACTTGGTTTAAAAATGGATTGAATTCCACCAGTCATAGATGAAAAAATGGGCAGTCCCACTAGCCCTAATATAAGATAAACAGCTTGTGATAAAGCCCCTAAAAATGGTCCTAAAAGGAATCCAGACAACAGTACAAACAAACTTTGCATAGTTATTGGAACAACACCCACAGGAATACTTATAAAAGATCCTATAGCAGTCAAAGCTGTAAATAAAGCTACTTTTGTGATATCACTTGATTTTAGTTTCATATTTACCTCTTAGTTAATTATTTATACAAATAGCTTACTATGAAGCAAATAAAAAATCAATACTATTGTTCTTTTCGGTATTTTTCCATAACTTCTGAAAAAATATCTCCACTAGTAGGAGGTGTGTAAGTTATTGCATTTGCACCAGCTTCAATGGTCCTCATGATGCTTTCATCAGTGGGGCCACCTGTAGCTATAATAGGAAATTCTTTACCTATTTCAGAACGTATCATCTTCACTATTTCATGGGTATTTGCTCCTCCTGATACATTCAAAATCCTTACACCTGCTTCAATTTTACTTTTGTAATCATCCTTCATAGAAACGACAGTGCCTATAATAGGTATGTCAACTACATCATACATTCTCTTTATCACTTCTGGTTTTGTTGGGGCATTTACTACTACTCCATAAGCTCCTAATAATTCAGCTTGCAGTGCTATTTGGACAGATCTTTCTCCTGTAGTAAGCCCGCCCCCAACTCCTGCAAATACTGGCACACTAGCAACATCAAGTATAGAGTGAATGATAGATAATTGAGGAGTAAATGGATATACAGCTATAATTGAGTCAGCATTTGTGTTTCTTATAATAGCTACATCAGTAGAGAATAAAAGCGATTTTATCCTAGTTCCAAGTATTTTGATGCCACTTGCTTTATATATTACTTCAGGTACCTTTACTATTTTTTCTCTTAATTTAGTATTTATTTCTGGTACAAATTTTTCTTTTTCTTTATCCATGTTTAACCTCCTAATAATTAATATATGTTTATATTACCCAATTGGGTATAATATTATCAGCATTAATTTTTTTAAAGGATTGTAGGTGAAACAATGCGAAGAGAAAGAGTTGAATATTTGAAAGACTTACCTTTAAATATCGAGCTTTTAAAGGTAAGGGAATATCCTCTACATTGGCAAAATAGCTTGGAAATACTGTTTATGCTAAAGGGCAGCATCATGTTAAATGTTGAAGCGGAGAGATATCCTTTAAAACAAACAGAGATTGAGATAATAAATCCGGATGAAGTATATAGCATGGAAGCGATAGAAGAAGATAATTTATTATTGATTTTCCAAATAGATCCAATGTTTTTTGAATCATATTATCAAGATGCAAAAGATATATTCTATTATACTGATTCAACGAATGTAGGAAACCAAGATTCAGAGAAATACTATAAGCTTAAGAAGTTATTATCTATTATATTATATGAAGTAATAGCAAAATTAGATGATTATGAGGACATAGTTGAGGAAAAACTACTTGAAGTGATGTATCATCTTCTTAACAATTTCCATTACCTTTTCTATGATGAGGAAAGTTTAAAAGATGATGAAATTCAATTAGAAAGATACCACAGAATAATGAAATACTTAAGTAACAATTACATGAATAAAGTGAGTTTAAAGGATATAGCAAAACAAGAGTTTTTAAGTTCACAGTATCTGTCGTATAAAATCAAAGAAGTATTTGGCAAAGGTTTTAATGACTATTTAAATCAGATAAGAGTTGAAGAATCGACAAAATTACTTTTGGATACGGACAAGCCAATCAGTGAAATAGCTGAAGACGTAGGGTTTTCTCACGTAAGGTATTATAACAAACATTTTAAAAATCATTACAACATGACGCCACTTCAATATAGAAAAAAATACAAAGTCAGCGACAAAGAGCTTGAGAAATTAAAAAGGATTGAGGAATTAAATCTATCAGAGGCTCTTATGTACTTAGAGAACTATTTATCAGACTATGAAAGATTTAATTATGACAATAGAATTATAAAACTTGATGTAGACTTAAAAATAGATCCCATAGACACTTTTAAAAGACCCGAGATAATTGACATAGGAGACGTTTCTCTATTGCTTGAAGAAGAAAACAGAAGAATACTCAAAGAAATCCAAACTGAAATTGGATTTAAGTATTTAATAGTGAACAATTTATTTTCCGATGACATGGATATATACAAAGGCAAAGATAAAAGATTTATAAACTGGACTAGGGTAGAGATAATATTAGATTTTTTAGAAGACATTAAGCTTACCCCAATCATATCGACAAAAGGTGTTCAAAAACATATAGTGGATGACTTTATAAAAACATTTTCTAAGACCTACCCCAAATTAGAAGACTGGCTAAATTTAAACCTAGATGAATTTGAAATAACATACCCGAAAGAAGACATATCGCCAAAGCATGACACATTATCTATGTCAAATTACATCATCTACAGCTACACAATAGAAAACAAGAGATTAGTCATGAATGTAATAGATGAAATATCTAAAGATACGGTGCTTACAAATGAAACTTTCTTTGGAGGAAAGGGGATATTTACAGCTAATTACTTAAACAAACCCTCATTTTATGCATTTAAGTTTCTGTCGCTTTTGGGAGAAGAAGTCTTATATAAAGATGATGGGTATATAGTAACAAAGTCTGAAAATGGCTATCAGATACTATTATATAATCCAGAAACCATGTCAGAAGATGACATATACCAAGATGATGAATTGAAGAAATTAAAAGAGAAGAAAGTATCATTGAACTTTTTTAATACCGAGCACAATTTTCAAATAACCAAATATGATTTGAACAAAAGCCATGGATCAGTATATGATAAATGGATCTACTTAGGTAAGCCTGAAAGACTTACAAGTGAAAATTGGAGTCTATTAGATAACTATGTACATCCTTATGTAAGCTTTTATTTTTCAGAAAAAACCAGCGTGTTTAATCTAGTAACTAAAATCAAACCAAATGGATGTGTTCTGTTTACACTAAATTATGGACTTAATTAAGAAATTCAGATGTACTATATTAAGGTTATTTAAATTTAAGACAATTCAAAACAACCTAATATAATCCAAAAAAGAGGACAATCCAGTCAATTACTTAAAATCCCCAAAATGATAAAATATAAATATCAAATGGGGGTTTTAATATGAGCAGTAAAGAATTTGGAGAAGAAAAAATATCAAGATTATTGATAAAGTTTTCAATTCCAGTAATCATATCAATGCTCGTTAATGAATTATATAACATGGTTGATACATTTTTCGTAGGAAGAAGTGTAGGTGGAGATGGTATAGCAGCAATAATCGCTGTTTTTCCATTTCAAAGAGTTATAGTTGCATTAAGCGTAATGATTGCAGTAGGTTCGATGACATCATTTTCAAGGCACAATGGAGAACGTGATTATAATAAAGCTAAAGAAGTTTTGAACACTGGGTTTTCAATGATATTTGCAGTAATGATACCTTTAGTGTTTTTAGTTCTTATTTTCAAACAAAATATTATCGGAATAATTGGTGCAGGAGAAACTGTAGAAGCATTGGCTTCTACATATTTAGGTATAATAATATTTGGAGTCGTATTTTTGGGACTCACAGTTTATATTTCACACACTATGATAGCTCTTGGCAATACCAAAGTATCTATAGTAAGTACGAGTTTAGGAGCAATAACAAATGTAATATTAGATTATGTATTAGTAATTGGCTATGATTTTGGAGTTGCCGGCGCAGCTATAGCAACCACAATATCGCAAATAGTAGGATTTATATACGCATTCTATAAGTTCCAAGAAATGAAAAAAGAATATGGAATTTCACTTAAATTTAATATTAATCCAGCATATATTTTGCCAATACTTTTAGTAGGTATCTCATCATTTGTCATAGAAGCAGAGGATGGAATACTGATGGGAAATTTAAGCAGTTTATTGACGGGCGCAATTGGAGATGAAGGATTAGTTATATTAGGCATAGTATCAAAAGTGTATATGTTTTTGTTTATTCCTATATTTGGGATCGCTCAGGCGATGCAGCCAATTGCAGCATATAATTTAGGAGCTAACAAGTTAAAAAGGCTTAAAAATTTAATGACAAAGACTATTGTATTTTCACTTGCAGCATCCACAGCACTTTGGATATTGTCTTTAATATTTGCACCAAACATGATTAAATTATTTATACAAGATGATAAGATAATAAAAGATGCAGCTTTTGCATTTAGAATTATGATTTCAGCATTTCCACTACTTAGTGTGTACTATGTGTCTATATTTTATTTTCAAGCTATGGGCAAAGCTAAGACATCACTTGCTACAGCAATCTTAAGGCAACTAGTCATCATGCTTCCAATCTCAATATTATTAGTTAAGGGTTTAAACCTAGGAAGCTTAGGAGTATGGCTTGCATATCCTATATCGGATTTTCTAGCCAGTTTAGCTGCTTTTATGCTTATAAGAAATGAGGGAATTGAGTTAAATCTACAAATAAGCTCTCAAAAGCAAAATATGGAAGAGAAAGCTTTAATTACAAGAGAATAATTATGATATAATCAAGAGTAGATAATATCTACTCTTTTTTTGTGGAGGAAAAAGATGAAAAATAAGAAGAATTATTATAAAAAGAAGCAACAACCGCCTGGGACTCTTTTTTATACAGGCGATCAATCAGATGATTTACAAGAACTTCATATGATAACTTACAACAAAGATAAAATAGTACAGAAAAAAATAGAATCTATAGATGAATTCATCAATGAGGAGAATTTAGGAATAAAATGGCTTGATGTAATGGGGTTAGCTAATATCCATTCAATTGAAGAAATAGGGCAAAAGTTGAGGATCCATAGATTGATATTAGAAGATATACTAAACACAAGGCAGCGAGCAAAACTCGAGGAATACGATGATTCGCTGTTTTTAGTAATTAAGAAATTATCTTTGTTAGAAGACATAGAAATCGATGCAAAACAAATATCGATAATAATTAAAGAAAACATGGTCATAACATTTCAAGAATATAACGAAGATGCATTTAAACCTATTAGGAAACGTCTCGAAGAAGGTGCATATGTGAGAGCACTGGGAGCGGATGATTTAACATATGCTCTTATTGACTCTGTAGTAGATGGGTATTTCGACATTATGGAAACTCTTAGTGAAGAAATTGACAGAACCGAAAATGAATTAATGGATGATCCTGGAAAGGGAATCTTAAATAGGATTTATTCCTTAAAAAGACAAATAGTATTTTTTAGGAATACGGTTTGGCCAGTAAGAGACATTGCCAATACCTTATCTAGAGGGGAAATAAAGCTAATAGACCAAAAAACTTCTTATTATTTTAGAGATATATATGATCATTCAATTCAAGTAATCGAATTAATAGAAACTTACAGAGATACCATATCAGGAATGATGGATATATATCTATCAAGTATTAGCTCAAAGACCAATGAAGTAATGAAAATACTCACGATATTTTCAACTATTTTTATACCTCTGACATTTTTAGCAGGCGTTTATGGCATGAATTTTATCTACTTTCCTGAATTAAAATGGAAATATGGGTATTTGGGATTTTGGATAGTCAGCATATTGATAACAGCAGCTATGATTAAATATTTAAAGAGCAAAAAATGGATGTAGATATTGATTTTAAAATTAAATAGTGTTATTCTATATATGGGTACAGTTTAATCAATAATCTAACTGTAACAATACACATTGGAGGTATTATATGAATAACACTAAAAAATTGGTTTCATATGGAGTATTGATGGCACTGACAGTAGTTATGACAATGGTAATTCACATTCCATCTCCTGCTCAAACTGGGTACATAAATTTAGGAGATATGGTGATTTTTATTGCAGCATTTTTCTTTGGAAAGAAAGCTGGGTTTTTAGTAGGTGGAATTGGTTCGGCTCTTGCAGACTTATTATTAGGCTATAGCGTATTTGCCCCTGTTACGTTGATAGCAAAAGGACTAGAAGGCTATGCAGCAGGAGCTATTTTTGAAACAGATTTAGGCAAAAAACACCCTATTTTACCCTCATCAATAGGTGGATTAATAATGGCACTGGGCTACTTTATTGCTGAGATATTTATGTTTGGATTTAATTCTTCATTAGTTAATTTACCGGCAAATATTGTTCAAGGACTGTTCGGGGCAGTTGCTGCGAGTATATTGTATAAATTATTAAAAGGTAAGGTAAATTTATAGCTCCTTTTAAAAAAGCTAATACATTTTAAAAATGATATAAAAATAAAAATGGACGAGTCATTTAGGTTATATTACTAATGTGACTAGTCCATTTTTATTGTTTAGATTTGGGTTGAGTGGCCATTTAAATATAAAAGTATCTGAAAATATTTCTTAAAAAATTCCATACCTTTATCAAGGTAATTGTTTAAATGGATAAATAAAAGTGTATATAAATTATGACAATACATGTAGTTCATATGATGAGTGATAATTTAAAATCAAAGAGGGGATATGATATGTTGTATAAAAAACTATCAATTTATACTACTCTGTTATTACTTATTTCATTACTTCTACCTAATGGATATGGAAATATCTATAAGCCAAATCCAGTATTTGCTAGATCCTTAGAATCTGATGATAATTATATTTCTAATTATGATCCGAATTTATTACAAAATGATGATGAGTTGATAACTACTTATCAAATCCATAATGGAGATCAGACACATACTTTTCCATACGCATCTGATGTGCTAATCGAAGGGGGGAAAACAGTAGGCAGTAGGATAACAGGAAAATATACTTTTAATGGCACTCAAGAGAGTGGAACTACTTATAAATGGTATTATACTAAAGGGATTGAAACTGAAATTTATTCAAACAACAATGCTGCTGGTGTAGGGCAAAATCCTCCAAATCCAACAATGTTTACTATATCATCTAGCCCATTATTAATTTCTCAAATTCAAAATTATCACTATGGTTCAGTCAATTCACTAGGTACGATTGGATTAATGGATCAAAATGGTAAAATATATGGACCATGGCAAGCTGAAGTGGGTTATAATAAATGGTATTGGAAAGTTAATCCATACATTGTTTTACAACCTGGAACTTATACAATAGTCGATTCATCAAAAGAAACTTGGTCTTGTAATGATAGTTCTGGAAATAGTGGAATTTCAGATGTATATGCTATAAGTAATTATAATGATGCGAATTGGAGCATTATAGAAGGAGCAACTTCGGTAGATTATGTATTAACCTCAAATGACTTAGG
>DAONLG010000025.1:0-17061 GCA_035406565.1 Soehngenia sp. | reverse complement strand
TGATTTCAGGTATGGATCTTCCAATTATTTGGAATATAATTGCAATTGCAAGTAACACTGAAGCCTGAACTAATTTTTTAGTTTTACTTTCCATAATATCACCCCTTTTATAATGTATACCACAATTTTACAGTTTATATCGATTAATATAACTAATTATTAATATACCATAAAGACTCAATACTTAATATGAAAAGCTAGCATTTCTTACATAAGAAATACTAGCTAGGGGAAAATGGATAATATTTATATGACGTATTGCTCTAAAAATTTTTTTGAAAGTATCAAACTTTTGATTATAGATAGATCGTCTTTTTCAAAAGACTTATCTTCAACCTCTACACATGCATATCCATTGTATTCTATATCTGTTAAAGCGGATATAAACTTATCCCATCTGCAATCGCCTAATCCCGGTATTTTCGGTGTCATATATTCTAGGGGATATGCCAATATGCCACACTTTTGAAGTTTATGTTCATCTATTTTTATATCTTTAAAATGAATATGAAATATTTTATCTCTGTATTTATATATTGGCTCTACATAATCCATCCTTTGCCAAATAAAATGGCTAGGGTCAAAGTTAATCCCAAAGTTCTCATTAGGCAATATTTCAAAGATTCTTTCCCAAATATCTGGTGAATTGAATAAATTCTGTCCACCTGGCCATTGATTTTTATCAAAGAGCATTGGACAATTCTCAATAGCAATTTTAACATCTTTCTCCTGTGCGTACTTTAAAATACTAGGCCAAACTTCTTTTACCTGTTTTAGATTATCTTCTACATTTAAAAATTGATTCCTGCCTATAAACGTCGTAACCATATTGACGTTTAATTTTGCACTCGCATCTATTACTTTATATAAATGTTTTACATTTTTATCTCTCATTTTCGCATCATTGCCTAAAGTGTTTGGATAAAAAGCTAAAGATGATATTTCTACATTTCTACGAGAACAGTAATCTTTTATATAAATTGCATCATTATCATCAAATTCTTCCACATCTATATGGCTAACTCCGGCGTATTTTCTTTCTGCCTCGCCTTTAGGCCAACAAGCTAACTCTACACAACTATATGAAAGCTCATGTGCTATGTCAATAACCTCTTCAAAACTCTTATCTGCCAATATCGAACTTACAAATCCTATTTTCATGAGATCCTTCCTCTCTATTCTATTCTCACAGTGGAGCCAGAAATATATGAATTTATGCTGGCAAAGATCGCTTTCATCGAAGGAAGTATACGCTCAGCAGAGAGAACAGAGTCAGTGTTTTTTTCTAAGCAATCTATAAACTCGTCTATAACTCCACTTTTAGTCTGATTGTCATTTGTCTGAATTGTTTCAAGATCGAAATCTATTTTTTCTCCATTTTTCAGCAATACTTTTACTGCATATTTCTCATCGTCATAAATTCTCATCATCCCTTTAGTTCCGTAAATGACAGTACTATTATCTTCTGGTCCGTAGTAAGTCCAACTTGAGGTCATAGTTCCAACACAACCTTTTTTTGTCTTATATATGCATATTGCGTTATCCTCAACTAATATTGGTTCACCAGTTTCATATTTTTTGTCCAGAGTGGATAAAACAGCGGTAGCCTCAATTATTTCATCATCTAACAAATAATTGATTAAATCAGTCTTGTGAATGCCTAAATCAGCTAAAACCCCCATTGAAGCTACATCTTTATTGAAAAACCAAACATTCAATCCTGGATTTATGCTCCAGGTTTCAGGACCAGAATGACCAAATGTAGTTCTAAAACTTAAGCAGTCTCCTATCAAATGGTTTTCAATTAACTTTTTCGCATAAATATGTGCTTTTGTTAATCTCTGGTTATGACCTATTAATAGCTTTCTTTTGTTTTCCTTGGCCGTTTTAATCATTTCCAAACAATCTTCTAGATTTGTAGCCATTGGTTTTTCACATAATACATGTTTTCCTTTTTTTAAAGCCTCTATTGTAACTTTAGCATGCATATTATTAGCTAAACATATGCTAACTGCATCAATATTATCATCATTAAGCATATCATGATAATCTTCATACTGTATTACATTGTACTTATGGGCTAATTCTTTAGATCTTTCGGTAGTTCTATCATATAGTCCTATTAATTGAGCGTTTTTATTGTCTAAATACTCTGGAATATGTCTTATTTGAGCAATTTTCCCACAACCGATTATTCCAACTCTAATCATTGCATGCCTCCTAACTCTCTAAACGTTTTCTTTCTTTTGCAATAAAACTGCAGTGACAACTATGACTCCTTTAAAAGCTTCTCTTAAAAATGGGGGCACCCCAAATAAATTGAGAAGATTATTCATAACAGCAATAATTAAGACCCCAATCACCGTGCCCAATATTTGTCCTTTCCCGCCACTCATGCTAGTTCCACCAACTACTACTGCAGCTATTGCATCCATTTCGCTTCCACTTCCTGCATTTGCAAAGTCCATTGACCCTATCCTGGATACCTGTACAATTGAAGCAATCGCTACTAACAAACCAGATAAAGTATATACAAGTGTCTTTACTCTTTCAACCTTTACACCTGATAGTCTGGCTGATTTTTCATTTGATCCAACTGCTATGACTTGCCTGCCAAATACAGTTTTCTTAGATATAATATAAAAGATGACTGATAAAATTATCCAATAAACAATAGGCATGATCATAAATTTCCCTAATTTCAAATTTGAAATAGCAAGAAATTCCCTTGGCACTGTAGGATTATATCCTTGCATAAAATGTTGAGTTACACTTCTGAAAATCTTCATCGCTCCAAGAGTTGCAATAAATGGTGGGATTTTCCCCTTTGTTATCAATAACCCTATTAAACTTCCTAGAGCACTTCCCATCAGTAATATAATAAATATAGCTATTATGAAAGCTGGTATGCCTGTAATCCCTAATCTTAAAAGGATTCCGTTTGGTCCAACATCTATGAGCATCATAAGTACAGCACCTGTTGCAACTAATGTAGAGCCAACTGCTAAATCTATCCCTCCAGATATGATAACGAGTGTCATCCCCAATGCAATTATTCCTATGCTGGCATTATTTCTCAATATGTTTATCCAGTTATTTAGCCAAGAGCTAAACCAGCTACCAATAGAATCAAAATCAAATCCTAAAACTAAAGTTTGTACAATAATCATAATCACCAATGCTACAGCGGTGCTAAAAAGTGGTTGATTTAACCATTTATATTTTATTCTAGAAATTATGCTATTTCCCTTTCTCGATATTTCTGCCATATATTAACCCACCTCACTTTTTATGTTTCCGCCAGTGGCTAGTTTCATGATGTTGTGTTCATTTAAACTATCTTTAAATACCTCTCCTTGTATCTTCCCGTGATACATTACAATTGCTCTATCACAAATTCTTACAATTTCCTGAGCTTCACTAGATAAAATAATTATTCCCATACCATGATCAGCGAGATTTTTAATGATTTCGTATATATCTTCTTTAGCACCAACATCAACTCCTTGAGTTGGATTGTCAAGAATCATAACTTTAGGATTAGTTGCTAACCACTTAGCTAAAATTACTTTTTGCTGATTTCCACCAGATAAATTGTTGATGTTCTCAGTCTCATCGATTAGTTTAATTCTCAAAGATTTTACTTGTTCTCTAAATATTTTCTTATGTAATTTTATATCTATAAATCCATATTTTGCGTATTTTGGCCAAACTACGATTGTAGCATTTTCAAGTATATTCATGTCTTTAATTATTCCATTTTCTTTTCTGTTCTTAGGTAAATAGCCGATACCCTTATCAATTGCATCAACAACATTGTCAATATTGATTTGATGTTTATCCATAAAAATACTTCCAAGATCGGCTTTGTCTATCCCGAATATACTTCGAAACAATTCACTCCTGCCATCTCCCAACAGTCCAGTAAAACCCAGAATTTCTCCTTTGTGAAGCTTAAAAGATATATCATTAAAAATATTTGATTTAGAATAGTTTTCAACTCTAAATATTTCTTCTCCCTTAACAAAGTCTTTTTTGCTTTCTTTAATATTAAATTCATGTCCCACCATAAATGTAGCTAAATCATCAGTGCTCACATCACTTACAAGACCCTTACTTACCAAATTGCCATCTCTTAAGCAATAATATCTATCACATATTTCTTTGATTTCATTTAATTTATGAGAGATATAAATTATGCTTACATTGCGTTTTTTAAGATGCAACATCATTTCAAACACTCGTTTGATTTCCTTTTCAGTTAAAGATGTAGTTGGTTCATCCATTATTATTGTCCTTGCATTCATCATCATAGCTCTTGCAATTTCTACAATCTGTTTATATGACACATCTAAATCATTAACCATTGTTTTGGGATTTAAATTGATATTCATATCTTCAAATATTTTCTTTGTTTGATCTAACATTTCCTTGTGGTTCAACAGCCTATTTCTATTTTTTATCTCCCTGCCTATAAACATATTTTCATATATGGGCAAGTCATTAATTAAGTTTAATTCTTGATGTATAAATGCTATCCCACAATCTATAGCTTCGATTGGTTTATTAAAATCAACTTTTTTTCCATCAATGAATATATCCCCTGAATCTTTTTTTATTACTCCTCCCAATATATTCATCAGTGTAGATTTTCCGGCTCCATTTTCACCAATCAATGCACATATTTCACCATCTTCTACTGTGAAACTCACACCTTTTAATACTTGATTAGTGCCAAATGACTTATATATATCTTTAAACTCTATGCTCACTAAATCACCACCATAATTCTAAATAAATTTAAGAGAGGGTATTACAATAACCTCTCTTAAATTTTCAATCTTCTAATATGGAGAATTTTCATCAAGAAAATCTTGATAATTTGTCCTATCAACGACTGTTGTAGGTATTATTGTTACTTCTTCAACTTTTTCACCTTTCAATAGCTTCATGGCTACATCAATTGCATCTTTCACCATAGCTGGACTATACAATGCTGATTCAAGCCAAATATTATCGTATTCAGGCATAAGTTTAAAGTACTCTTGCATACCTCCACATCCAGTCAAAACTTTTATATCGGTTCTACCAGCCTCATTTATCGCTTGTAAAACTCCTATGGAAGTTTCATCATCCATTGAATAGACAGCATCTATTTTGGGATTACTAGTTAAAATATCTGCAAAATCCTTTAATCCATCTTCCCTGGTAAATTTTGTTGCATAAGTTAAAAGATTTAAATTCGGTGCTATCTTTTCAACTGTATCTAAAAACCCTTGCTTTCTCAATTCTGAGACTGATCCAGAAGTAGGGACTTCAAGAATTACAACATTGCCTTCTGTTCCAATTTTATCTACTATATACTCAGCTCCAGCTACTCCTATCCCATAGTTATCCCCAGAAACTCTATAAACTCCATCTGCATTGATTTCAATATCAAAGTTAACTACTTTTATGCCCTCATCTATAGCTCTTTGAATTGGCACTTCCATGCCTTCCCACTGTGGAAAAGCTACTATTGCATCTGCTCCCCATGTCATTAAGTCATCAAGTTGAGTAGTCATTTCTTCGGCATTTGAGCTTGTGTAGATTTGATATTCAATTTCGTTTGATAATTCTTTAGCTCTTGCCTCTGCATGATATGCTACTGCAGCTACCCAGCCATGGGTTACAGCAGGAGCAAGTATGCCAAGTTTATACTTCTGTCCGTTTTCCTCTCCAGTGTTATTATTGTTAGTATCATCTGGACTAGTGCATCCAGTTAGTAGAAGTGAAAATATTAATACAAACGATAAGATAATACTTCCTGCCCTTTTCATAATTAATCCCCCTTACAAATTATATAGTTATTGTGAAGACAACTCACAATTAACTTTCATCTTTACAATAAAGCTCTCGTGGTCTCTCTTACAATAAGTTCATATGGAATTATTCTTTTTTCTATTGAATTTAATCCATTTTTAAATAAATTATTTAGTAATCTAAAAGATTCCGTTCCCAACCTATAGCATGGCTGAGCGACTGTGGTAAGATAGGGATGAAACATAGTTGTGTAGTCAACATCGTCAAACCCAACGACGCTTATATCATTAGGTATATCTAGCTTTGACTCTTTAATAGCTGCAATAGCACCTAAAGCTATCGTGTCAGAAATACAGAATATAGCAGTTGGTTTCTCCTTTAGACCTAGTAATTTAATGGTAGCCTCCTTCCCGCTTTTAAAAGAATATACCTCGTCTGCATATTGTATATACTCCGCTTCATATTCAATTGATTTTATTTCTAAAAAATCCTTATAAGCTTTAAGTCTTAAATATGTAGAGATATAATTGTTAGTACTTGAAATCATGGCAATTTTTTTATGCCCAAGGCTATGTATATATTGCATTACATTGTATGCAGCATCGTAGTTATCAATGGACACTCTTGAAATATCTAAATCAATTGGATATTCTGAAGATAATACAATAGGAAACTGCGAAGAATAATCCTCTATCCAATTTGAATCCATATCACTAGCTAGTATAATTGCACCATCTGCTCTTTTTTTTCTTAACATATCAAGAGCCTTCTTTTGCTCACTTTGTTTCCCATATGTATTATAAATAAGTGAACTATATCCATGCTTTTGTGCCATATCTCCAATACCTGCGAGAATATGAGCATAATATGGATTTGTTATATTGGGAGTAACAATAAGCACAACTCTAGTTTCATTTTTTCTTAAATTTCTTGCAGACATATTAGGTTCATACGAAAGTTTTTCTATAGCTTCGTAAACTCGCTGTTTGGTTTGTTCTTTAACAATTTCTGGGTTATTTATGACTCTTGAAACAGTTGCTACAGATACATTAGCTTCTTTAGCTACATCTTCAATTGTTGACATATTTCACCTCCTATGTAATCCTTTACATATAGAAATAAACGTTTTCATGTATAATGTGAGTATATCCATATAAATATAAAATGTCAACTGAAACAAATAAATATTTCAATAATTTAAAATATTTTCAAGTATTTCTATTGTGCTTAATACCTCCGTTTGTTTTACAGGGACATCCTCATCATTCTCTATACATGAAATGAAATTTTTTAATTCCTTGTAGAACATAGATGATGCCGGTAAATTAATATCTGTTTTCACCATTCTGTCATTATCAGCTTGAAAGACTACAGGTTCCATGTTTGGCTTAAACAAGATAAGTTCTTGATTGTAATATTCTAATATCCCATCTTCAAATACTACTCTCCAATTTGCTTTAAATGGATAGAATGATTTATACCAAGAAGCAGTTGCCAATATATCAAAACCTTCAAAATGGTAATTGATTCTATATTGCTCTTTAAAAGATAAATCATTTCTCCCACAAGTCATCACATCATATGATAAGGGGTTTCCAAATATGCTTATTATCAAATCAAGATCATGTATGTGAAGATCAAAAGGTATATGCCCACTTTTCTCTTTATCAAGAAACCAACTATTAGTTGACCATTTTGGGGCTGAGGATAATCTTTCAAAATATGCGTCTAGCACTTTTCCCAATTTATTATTTACACAAATATCTTTTAAAATTTCAGATTCATATGAAAATCGAACAACTTGAGCAACTAAGAGCTTGAGATTTTTATTCTTTGCAAAATTAAACATCTCAAGAGCATCTGATTTATTTAAAGCTATTGGTTTTTCCACAATTACATTTTTATTTAAAGATAAAGCCTTTAATACATGTTCTTTATGCATAAAGGTTGGAGTTAGCACATCTATTACATCTATTTCCTCATTCTCTACCAACTCTTCTATTGAACTAAATGTTTTTAAACCATTTGTTTGAGCTTTTAATTTGCTTAACTCAGAATTAACTACTACTCCTTTAACTTGCGCATTGTCTAGTAATAAATAATTGTCTAAATGAACTTTTGCTATTCCACCAAATCCAACTAGTCCTACATTTATCATCATTGATCTCCTCTATTCAATAAAAATGTTAATCTCCCTTAAGTAATTTAAAGAATCTTTCACTGCATTATTTACTTCATCAAGGTTCTTAGCTCCTTGTTTAGTAAATTCAATTTCAATGCTCATCGGACATTCATTATCATGTTTTTCCAGTATATCGAATATCTTAGAAAAATCAATGTACCCTTTTCCTAAAGCAGGAAAATTCCACTCATCTGACAAACCATTTTTATCTTTGATATGCATAAATCCAATTTTATTTACACTTTTTTCGATATCCTCATATATGTCTGTATTGCCATAAAATATAGCATTTGCAGTGTCATAATTTATCATTACATAAGGCGTATTCAGCATATTAATTATTGGCATGATAGTTTCTCCAGTGCCATGTTTACCGTGGTTTTCTAAGCATAGTTTTATATTGTGTTTATGTAATATAGGCAATAAGCTAAATATATTGTTTGCTACAATTTCATCTGATGATTCTTTTTTATCTCGTATATGAGCTTCACCTATAGAGCTTATTATATATTTGCATCCAAAAAATGCTGCTAATTCGATATTTAATTTAAAATCTTCTATTCTATTTTTGTCCATTAAGTTGCAATGCCCACTTAATGCAAATGGGTTCAAATCAGCTTTCTTAAGTTCCTCTTTTATTGAAACTAACTCTTTAAAGCTCATATCTGAAAACACATGCTCTGTCCAGCCTTTTGTTGCTGTCAATTCTATATATTTAAACCCTGCATTTTTAATACCATCTATCGCTTTATCAATTGAAAAACCATGATACGAATTTGAATTAACTCCTATTATCCTATTCATCAGATTCTCTCCTTATATTATTTCAATTGTTGCTAACCTTACAAAATATCACTTTTTTGTAGCAGGACCACAATTTCTATTTCTGTAGTGTGTGGAAACATGTCTACCGGCTTTATTTTTTTTACTTCAAATCCATTTTCTGTTAATATTTTTAAATCCCTTGCAAGAGTCGCACTGTCACATGATACATAGACTACAATTTCCGGATTTAAATCTGCAATTTCAAGTAAAGTTTTTTTATCAGCTCCTGACCTTGGTGGATCGAGAATTATTTTATTTGGTTGACCTTCCTTTTTATGTAGCTCAGGTAACAAATCTTCTACCTTGCCATGGTAAAAAGAAACATTTCCAATATTATTTTCTACTGCATTTCTCTTAGCATCCTTTACAGCTGATTTTATATATTCTATCCCTATCACTTTATTAACGTCGTTTGCTATAAATAAAGCTATGCTTCCTATTCCTGAATATAAATCAAATACCAAATCATTTTCCTTAGGGTCTAAATATTTTTTTACTATGTTAAATAATTTTTCAGTTTGATAGGAATTCGTTTGAAAGAAAGATTCAGGTGAGATATTAAATTTTATATCTCCAATATAGTCGATAAGGTATTCTTTACCAAATATATGGATAAATTCTTTTCCGTATTTCACTTTATCATCGTTATTGATATTTTGATAAATGCTAACAACACTGCCTGTGTCTCTGATCAATTTGTGAACCAATTCATTTTTATATGGTAGTTCTCGAGTGTGTGTAACTAAAATAACCATTGCTAAAGAATCTTGATTGGTCCTTATTCCGATATGTTTTAAGTTACCTTTTTTATTAGTTCTGTCAAAAACTTCTATATTGTATTCATTTATCCACTCTTTAATTGATTTAATTATTCTATCTCCTATCTCTTTTTGAAGAATGTCTTCTTCTATCGGCACTATTTCATTAGATTTTCTTTTATAATAACCAATCACTTTCTCTCCATTGCTTATGCCTACGGGAATTTGCGTATTGTTTCTATATCTAAATGGATGAGTCATACCTAATATAGGTTCAATGTCATATTCTACTTTGCATGTCTTATATAAGTCATTTTTTATTTTTTTCTCTTTCCATTTTAATTGCTCTTCGTATTTAAAATTTATTAAAGGGACTCCCCCTCCTAATTTGCTCGTATCAAATGCGTATTTTTCCCTTAAGTTAGAGTAATATACAATATTTGCCATTTTCCCAACACAGTAATTTCTTTTTTTTTCGATAACTTCAAACTCAACTATATCTCCTATAACGCAGTTATCCACAAATATCACTTGATTCTCAAGCTTAACTACGCCTAAACCTTCCGAATTAAAATCTATAACTTCTCCATTATACTTTTTACCAATCTCCATGTTGACCCTCCAAATTATTTTATATTCTAATTTTATCACATATATAATAAATATTAACTAGATTATTATTTAATATTTATTTCCATTGGTATAATTTTCATATTTACATTATATATCCAGATAATCAGAATTTTTTAATTACTCCAATAAATTTCCTTGACTTATAGTGATTTGGGGTTTATATTTATATATGATTGATATTTTTTTATCAGTAGTTTACTAATTTACAGGGGGTTAAGTAATGAATGTAGTAGTAGCAATTTTTAAGTTTACACCAGTATTTTTAATGGCAGGACTTATGATATCAGGTATGGATGCTTTACTAGCAGCTCCATTAGCTGCTGTTTGGGCAGCAATTGTAGCTTTTATAACTGATAAATTGTCGTTCAACGAAATAGTTGAAACAGCCATTGATAATGTAAAAGAAATGCAGTTAGTATTCTTCATTTTGATGGCAGCATATGCTATGGCTGAGATATTTATGTCTGCAGGAGTTGCTGCATCAATCATCAATGTTTCATTAAAATTAGGTTTAAGTGCTAAAACAGTAGCTGTTACCGGATTTTTAGTTACATGCGTTTTGTCAGTGGCTACTGGAACTTCATGGGGAACGTTTGCTGCAGCTGCCCCGATATTTCTTTGGCTAAACCACATAGTTGGAGGAGATATTGTTCTAACGACGGCGTCAATAGCAGGAGGTGCATGCTTTGGCGATAATATCGGACTTATTTCAGATACAACAGTAGTTAGTTCTGGTATACAAAAAGTTGAAGTCATACATAGAATCAAGCATCAAGGTGTATGGTCGCTGCTGTGTTTAACTATTTCTGCGATAATTATATTTGTCGTTAGTATGCATTTGCCAGGTGTTACTGCAAATGCCAATGAAGCAATCGCAGCAATACCACAAGAAGTTTGGGATAATCTAAATCAAGAAAGGCCTGCTGCTGTTACTTTGCTAAATCAAGTGCAAGAAGGTGTTTCACCTATTATGATTATTCCACTTATTATTGTAATCATAACAGCCGTTAAAGGTTTGCCAACTTTAGCTTGCCTATTTTTAGGTATAATAACATCCTTGATATTTGGGCTATTTACAGGGACAGTAACCTCTATATCAGCATTTTTGGATTCAATCCTGACAGGTTTTTCTGATGCTGGTTCTTGGGTTATTGTTATGATGATGTGGGTTGGAGCATTTGGTGGTATAATGGGTAAAATAAATGCATTTGCACCACTTTCAAATTTAATTTCTAAAATTTCAAAGAATGTTAGACAGCTTATGTTCTATAATGGAGTTTTATCAATAGTTGGAAATGCAGCTCTATCAGATGAAATGGCACAAATAGTTACGATAGGTCCAATTATTAAAACTTTAACTGAAGATAATGTTGAGGGTAGCGAGGAAGATTTATATAAGCTGAGATTAAGGAATGCAACTTTCTCTGACGCATTAGGCGTATTTGGTTCTCAACTTATACCATGGCATGTTTATATGACTTTCTACATCGGCATTGCTAGTGCAGTTTATCCTCTTTATAAATTCAACGTATTTGAAATAATTTCACATAATTATTTAGCAATAATCGCAGTTGTTTCTATTCTTCTATTAACTTTAACTGGCTTAGATAGATTCATTCCTCTATTTAAGCTGCCTTCTGAACCAGATGTAAAATTAAAGAACAAATAAACATAAGGTGAGCTTAAGCTCACCTATGTTATATTTTGTATCCATTTCTTTGATTTTATTATCGGAAATCCCAATATAGCCTTAACTATCTCCTCTGTTGTTATCAATAGGAATAAATATTGTACGGGTAATTTTAAAACCATGGATCCCATAAAAGCTAAAGGAACACCTATTAGCCAAACTGAAGATAAATCTATTCTCATAGCAACTTTAGTATTTCCGCCAGATCTAAGTACCCCGACGATTGAAATATTATTATATACTCTTACTACAAATGTCAGCCCCATAATAATAATTATAGATCTTGCTGAACTATATACTAGAGGCTCTAGGTTGTTGAATAATTTCAATATCAAATCTGCAGATAAAGTTAAACTTAACCCTAGTATTACACCTGACACTGTGGATAATACAATAAAGCTCATAGCATAATCATAAGCTTCTTCATACTCTTCCGCCCCAATTTTACTCCCAACCATAATACTACAAGCACTTGCTAATCCTTTTACAACGACAAAGAACATATTTTGAATCGTATTTGTCAGTTGAATACTAGCTGTAGCAGTTTTCCCTAGTTGGGCATAAGCGATTGTGTACATAATTTGGCCTAAAGCCCAGAAACCTTCTGTTAATATTACTGGATATGTTACGCTAATGTATTTTTTTATGAATTCCTTATCCCACCCAAACAATTCTTTTAAATTTGCATTTAAATGTTCATTTCGTCTATATACTACGTATAATAGTAGAACGAATTCCACAATTCTCGCTATAACAGTTGCAATTGCTGCTCCTCTAACGCCTAAAGCTGGTGCTCCAAATTTTCCAAATATCAAAATATAATTTAACAATGTATTCGTCCCAAGAGATATTATTGAAATTATAAGAGGCACATGAGGTTTTCCTGTAGTTCTTAATGCAATGGAATAACTAAAGCTTATTGCAGTTATAATATAAGATAACGATACAATTCTCAAATACTTAACGCCAACATCTATAACGTCAGCTTCTTTAGTAAAAATTCCCAGAATTAATTTTGGAGATATTAAAGCTGCAAGAGTAAATACTATGCCTATAATCAAGGAACTCATTATAGCAAATCCCATACTCTTATTCACATTTTTTACATCTTCTTTTCCCCAGTATTGGGCGATAAATATAGCTCCTCCACTGTTTATTCCAAAAGTAAGCAAAATATAAAGAAAAAAAACTTGATTTGCCAACCCTACTCCAGCTATACTGGCACTTCCTAAATTGCTTATCATCAATGTGTCAACCATATTTAATGATGATGATACTAAGTTTTGAATGGCTACTGGTAAAGCTATAGTTAACATCGTTTTTAAAAATACTTTGTCTTTTAATGCCTTCATATCCGTCTCCTTCATAAAATAAATGTGCGATTAAAGTATAATAGCACATTTATCCTAATTTGTGAAGGCATTAAATTATATTTACTTAAGTCTATTAAATATTTTATTTTAACTTGATTCCATCATCCACTAATTCAATTATTTTCTTCTTGTATAAATTACCAATAGCTTTCTTAAACCCGGATTTACTCATTCCTAAAGTTTTCCTTATAAGCTCAGGGTCGGATTTGTCATTTAAAGCTAAAAATCCATTGTTTTCCTTTAGTTTTTTTAATATTACTTGGCTGTCTCCTTCTATTTGAATATGAGCCATTTCTCTTGGTGTTAGATCCAATTTGCCATCTTCCAAAACTTTATTTATTCTTATTTCTATTTCATCGCCAATCTCATAAATCCCAAAAACATTTTTCTTGTTTATAAGCCCATCATATTTGTTTTCAACTGCTACAAATACACCTATGTCTTTGTTGATTCCATAAACTGTGCCCTTAACTTTGTCATTTTCTCTGAAAGGAGAATCTGTGCTTAAATAGTCTTTTATTCTCATGGTTGCAGCTATTCTATCACTTTTATCAATGTAAATTGCTACTAAGTAATCATTAAAAACTTCGATTTTCCCTAGAGTTTCACTAAATGGCATAAATAAGTCTTTTTCTAAACCCCAATCTAAAAAATACCCTATTTTAGACTCACTCACAACTGTAAGTTTTGCTATCTGTCCAACTTGAGCTTTTGGTGTATTTGTTGTGGCTATTGGTCTATCTTGCGAATCCTTATAGACAAACACTTCAATACTATCACCTGCTTTGACGTTCTCAGGTATTTGTGATATCGGCAATAGAACATCTTTATCATCGTCTTCTGTCCCTAAATATGCACCTACTTTTGTAAATCTCTTTATCATTAAATTTTGTTTTTTTCCTAAATAATACATATTACACCTACTTTTCTTTATTATTATCTATATCATATCACAAAAATAAATAGTTGCATCTAAAAAATGCACTGCTAAAATTAGCAGTGCATTTTTCTATAATTGTGATCTCATCTTATTTAATTGTACTTCTAAGTCTTCTAGTTCTTTTAATGCTTCTTCTGGTAATTTGTCTCTTCCTTCTTTTTCAATATCAACTTTTTTAACAAAATCTTTTCTGTAATTAATTGATCCTTGCCACATATCAAGATAGTCTTTGTCAAAGCTCACTTCAAAACCTTCTACATCTATATACTCTATGTCCTTAAATTCTCCAAGTTTTTTAAACTCTGCTTTTCTTGTGACTATTTGCTCGAGAATATTTAATGTGACTTCTTTAGGTATTTTTTTGTCTTTATATGATCCAGTATTGAAAATATAACAGTCTACATTTCTCTTTTCAAATAAAAGTTTAAATTTATTGTAGTCTTCTTCTAGAGGGTATGTCCTAAAGGGATTTGCATAAGGCTCTATTACAAGTGCGTTCATGTCTGCACCCTTAGCAAGCCTTTCTGCTGTAGTTCTTTTTGTCGCCAATGTGGCTCCCATAACTGATGCTAATACAGGATTATTTATTTTTAATACTGGAGGTAAAGTAGCATCTTTCATTAACCAAATAATTGAATCTACAGGTTCATCGATTTTGTTCACCCTGTTATCTGCCCACAAAATTGATTTAACAGCCCTGCCATTTCCATTTCTAATATCTTCAGTAACTAAAACTTTGTTATTATTACTATCTAATGTCACTCCACAATTTTGTACAGTTAATAAAAATTTATTAGCAGGATGCGTGGTTGGATAGTCTTGAGTTTTATCAAAATATGAAGGTTCAAGTGCTACAGAATAACCATCATCGACTGAAATGACATAAGCGTCATCATGTAATATAGTTATATTGTATTTACCGTCGTGTTTTTCATGGGTAATAGTTGACTTACCAGAACCAGATAGTCCAAATACGCCTACTGTATATTTGCTTCCATCATCAAAATTATATCTTTTCATGCCTCCATGGCAAGATGCAAAGCCATTCCTGTTTGCTATACTCCATGCTAGTGTAAGAGTTCCTTTTTTGTATTCTCCAAAATATCTCATTCCTAGTAATAGTGCACAATTGTGTTCAGGATCAAATAAAGCTAATCCATCCTTATGTATTTCTGGAACATAATCAGGATCTGCTACTACATAAATATCCCCTTCGGGATATTCTTTCGAGCCATCATACATTTTCATAATATCTTGTGTTATGTATTGAAAATTTAATAGCCATGAATACATTATGTTCTCATATTTTTCTGGTAGAAGCAAGTGAGCACGCACCATAAAATCAGGATCTAATCCTATAATTACTTGTGCATGGTACATTTTTTTGTACCTAGTTAGGTATACAGCTTCTCTTGCTATAGTTGAATACTCATCAAGAGAAACATTCGGTTCCCCGATTATGACTCTCGCCCCAGCAAATCTACCTGTGACAGCTCCGTCATTAAAAAGCAAAACCTTTGCATCTTCTGGAAGCCCAATGAGCTCAGGTTTGTAAACAGGCATATCCGTTACTATAGTTCCTGGAGAATTATAAGCTAATTTATAGGCTTCACTAGCAGAAGTAACATTTACCACATTGTTCCCATAAAAAGCTGTTTCTAAAGTTGTTCTAAGTGAGTTGAAAATTTTGTTGCTTTTTTTTATATCTTCTAATTTAAAATTTGAAATTGTAGACATGTTTTCCCTCCATTCATATCCTTGTACTTTGATTATAGCACAGGCATATGATTTAACAAGTTTATTTGTAAAAAAACTATAATTTTATTCAATTATGAATTTTATGTTTTTTGAATTAAAAAAATAAAACTGCAAGAATTATTACTTAATAAGCAATTTTTCTTGCAGTATCATTTTATCATAATATTTTTGCGTGGCCTTTATATATCTGACCTGTGGCACTCTCGACAGTTACTATTTCGTTATCCTCTAGTATTTGAGTAGCGTTTTTTGCTCCTACTATGGTAGGTATGCCTAAATCAAGCCCAGTAATTGCAGCATGAGAAGAAAGTCCTTCTTCTTCGCAGACAATAGCAGATGCTCTTTTCATAAAACTTTCAATCGACTCAAATGACTTCTTGCATACAATTATATCTCCATCAACAAATTTTGCTAAAAGTTCTTCTTTTGTATTTGCAATCACAACTCTACCTGTCCCTACTTTTGTTCCTACACCAGTCCCTTGCAATAGGACTTTCCCTATGGTATGCACTTTTATCATATTTGTTGTTCCTGCCACTCCTACTGGAATACCAGCGGTTATGACCACTAGATCACCTTCTTTAACTAATCCAGCATCTAGTGCAGTTTTCACGGATAATTCTATCACTTCATCAGTGGAGTCTGACTGTCTAGTTAACATCGGAATGACTCCCCAAACTAAAGATAATTTTCTAAGCACTGATTCATTTGTAGTTACCGCTATTATTGGTGCTCTCGGTCTAAACTTAGATATAGCTTTTGAAGTATAACCTGAAGAAGTAGCTGTTATTATAGCTTTAGCTCCTAAGTCTTGAGCAGTAGTAACTGTAGCTTTGCTTATTGCATTTGTAGTCGTTATTTTGCTATCCAGAGATCTCAATTTAGCAATTTCTTCAAAGTTTAATGCGTTTTCAGTGGTAACAGCTATGTTATACATGGTTTTAACCGCTTCAATAGGATATTGTCCTGCTGCCGTCTCTCCAGAAAGCATCACAGCACTTGAGCCATCAATTATTGCGTTTGCAACATCAGTGACCTCTGCTCTAGTTGGTCTAGGATTTCTTATCATAGAATCTAACATCTGTGTCGCTGTGATTACT
>DAONLG010000024.1:0-17795 GCA_035406565.1 Soehngenia sp. | reverse complement strand
TGCTTATCAAGAAGGCAATCGTGTAATAATTGTTGTTTCGGATGATGGCGGAGGCATAAACATCGAAGCTATTAAAGAAACTGCAAAGAATAGAGGAATAAATACGGATAATTTAACTGACGAGGATTTATTGCAGCTAATTTTTGACCAAGGTTTTTCAACTGCTAAAGAGATCACCGATGTATCTGGTAGGGGAGTTGGCATGGATGTTGTAAAACAAAAAATCAACTCTTTAGGTGGCAGTATTGAAGTGATTAGTGAAACAAACAAAGGCACATCATTCATCATTAAACTCCCTTTGACTTTATCTATAATTCAAGCATTATTGGTAAAGATTGGAGGAGAAACTTTTGCTATCCCTTTAGGAATAATCGAAAAGGTGATAAAAATTAAAGATAACGACATATTAAAATCTCAACTTAGTGAATTATATATGTATAGAGAAAAAGCCGTGCCAGTAGTTAGGGTAAACGAAAAGCTCGGATTAAATGGATCTAAAGAGAATGAGCATTTAATTCTTACACTCTTAGGCGACCAATATTATGGTTTAATTGTAGATGAGCTGATTGGGCAACAAGAAATAGTTATAAAAAAATTAAATGGTATACTCGGAAAAATGAAAGAATACCTTGGAGCAACAATTCTTGGCAATGGAGATATCACATTAATATTAGATGTAGGCAGTATATGTATGAGATAATTATAAAATTAATATACCAGGAAGGAAGATAAATAAATGGCAAAAAGAGTATTAGTTGTTGACGATGCAATTTTTATGAGAATGAAATTAAAAGATATCTTAGAAAAAAATGGATTTGAAGTGGTAGCAGAGGCTCAAAATGGAATTGAAGCAATTGAAAAATACAAAGCAGAAAGGCCAGATTTAGTAACCATGGATATTACTATGCCTGAAATGGATGGGATAACAGCATTAAAAGAGATAAAGAAAATCGATCCAAATGCAAAAGTTATAATGTGTTCAGCTATGGGACAGCAATCCATGGTCATGGAAGCAATTCAATCTGGGGCAATTGATTTTATAGTAAAACCATTCGATGTGGATAGAGTATCTCAATCTTTGTCAAAACTTTAGGCAAGAGGTGATATAATGCAAGTTATTGTTTTTAGTCTGAGTAAAAAATATTTTGCTATACCGACCAATAAAGTGAGCGAGATCACAAAAAATATGCCATCTATAAAAGTTCCAAATGCCCCTTACTGGGTAGAAGGGCTCATAAATTTGCGAGGAAATGTAGTAACTTTGTTAAACTTAAGTAAGATTCTTTCTATAGAAGATAATTTATGTTATAATAGCATCATTATATTAAACTATGAAGATGATTTATTAGGATTACTTGTAGATGATGTAGAGCAGGTATTGGATATTAAAGAAGAACAGATACAAATCTTAAAAAAAGAAGATAATCAAAACATAATGGGAATTATTGACATAGATAACAATATAATAGATGTGTTAGACATAGAAAAATTAATTGAACGAATAGAGAATAAGATATAGTTATTTAGATTATTAGTAAATGAGGGATTTACTTGAAACAAGTTCTATCACAAGAAGAAATAGATTCGCTGCTTAAAGCTTTAAACAGTGGAGAGATAACACCAGATAATGTAACAGTTGAAGAAGAGAAAAACAAAATAAAACTTTATGATTTTAGAAGGCCATTTAAGCTGTCTAAAGATCACATTAATTCTTTATACATGATATTTGAAAATTTTTCTAAAATAGCAGGGAATACAATTTCGAGTTTAGTTAGAAATAACGTCGAGATAAAAATTGTTGCTGTAGAGCAAATAAGCTTTGATGAGTTCACTAGATCAGTCCCTAATCCCACATTATTAAGTATATTTAAATCAAAGCCACTCAACGGGAATTTGCTGGTCGAGATTAGCCCACAAGCTTGTTACCAAGTTATAGAGTTGATGTGTGGGAGCGCTGAGATAAAAGAGGCTCCTATTATGAAGAAAAAAGAAAATTTTACAGAGATTGAACTGTCTATATTAGAAGAATTAGCAGAGGTTATTTTAAATGCGTTTGATCTTGCCTGGAATGACATAATAGAACTTGAATCAGAATTAGAATCCTTAGAAACCAACCCTCAAATTATTCAAATTGCTTCACCAAATGAACCGGTGATTCTCATTAGCTTTACATTTGAATTAATGGAAAATAAAAACTTCATGAACATATGTATTCCATACATTTCTCTAGACTCAGTGATAGATAAATTGAGTTTTAAAAATTGGTTTGAATCCGGTGGAGAAACAATTGAAGATAATAGAGAAATAGTAGAAAAGAAAATAATGAGTGTTCCTGTTTATTTAGAAGTGGAATTAGGGAAAACCTATATTACTATCAGAGATTTTTTAAATCTTGAAGAAGGCGATTGTGTAAGACTTGACAATAGAATTGATGAACCACTTAAAATGTTAGTAGAAGGAAAGCCGCACTTCTTAGTACGACCAGGGAAAGTAAACAATAGCTTAGCTGTAGAAGTTTTACAATATATAGAAGAGGATGTTTTATAATGAGTGATAATTTCATATCCCAAGAAGAAATTGATGCATTATTAAGAAAGAGTCAAAACAAGATATCTGAAGACTTTATTTTGACAGATATCGACAAGGATATCATAGGAGAAGTTGGTAACATTTCGATGTCTACAGCTGCAACTACTCTTTCAACTTTATTAAATAAGAGAGTGCTAATAACTACACCAAGAGTATCATGGATCCCATTTAAACAAGTAATTGACGAATGTAAAGTTCCGAAAGTAGTTGCAAATGTAAGATTTAAAAAAGGGCCTAAGGGAAACAATCTACTCATGGTTGATGTTGAAGACGCATCAATCATAGCGGATTTAATGATGGGCGGAGATGGAAATAGTGCAAAAAAAGAGTTATCTGAATTTGAAATGAGTGCTGTTGCCGAAGCTATGAATCAAATGATAGGATCAGCTTCAACTTCAATGGCAACTATGCTTGGAATGGAAATAGATATTTTACCACCGGAAGTATCACTTTGGGATACCAATGAGGCAAAGGGATTTGGAGATTTGGATCCAGATAAGTATATATGTAAGATTGCATTTAAACTAGATGTCGAGGGAAGTATAGAAAGCGAGATAATGCAGCTATATACTAGAGAGACGGTAGAAGAGATAGTTAAAAGGATGAAAGGGGAGACAGACGATACTAGCCCTAAATTCACAAACAACAGTACCACTACTGATCATAGCACTATAAACATAAATGAAAACACTTCTCGTGATACTGGACAAACAGAAGCGAAGAAAGAAGAGAAGAAAGAAAAAATTAATATTCAAAAGCCTTCTTTTGAAGAACTAAACATAACCACAGAAGACAAAAAAAATCCAAGAAATTTAGATCTAATACTAGATGTGCCGCTAGAATTCAGTGTAGTTCTCGGCAAATCAAAGAAAACAATCAAAGAAGTATTATCATTTGGAAATGGTTCAGTAATTGAACTTGATAAGCAAGCTGATGAACCTTTAGAAATATACGTGAATGGCAAACTCATCGCTCAAGGAGAAGTTGTGGTAATAAATGAAAATTTTGGAATAAGAATAACAAATATAATGAGCAAGGAACAGAGATTAAAGGAATTAAAATAAAGTCATGGTAAAACTATGACTTTATTTTTTAATATCTATTAAACAATTAAAATATTATCCGATTTAAAATGTATAGAGGAGGAATTTTTATGAAAATAAGTAGAATTCAAAACCAAAACATTGTCAATAATATATATAAAGATAATGAAAGAAAGACCAATGAAAAAGACGAAAAAACAACTAAAGCTGTGGACATAGAAATTTCAGACTCTGCAAAAAAATTGACGAGTAGGATAAATACTGCATCCAATGTGGACTATAGCGAAAAAGTTGAGAAAATAAGAAAGCAAATTTTAGAGGGAGTATACAAAGTGGAGCCTGAAAAAATAGCAGATAAAATAATTTCTTCTATGGACAAACAGAAAGAACGTGAAATAAATGAATGATTTTAAAGAAATGACACAAAAATTAGAAAATTTAAGGAAAATTTTATTAGTTGAAAAAGATGCATTGATTAAAGATAAAGTTGAAATTATAGAATCGGTTTTAGAAGACAAATCGAAATTATTAAATGAACTGAGTTCATATGATATAAATAGTGCTGAGATCGATACAAACATAAAAAATCTAATTTTTGAAGTAATAGAGCTGCAAAAAACCAATCAAATGCTTACAATACAAGCACTAAATTATCAACAAAATCTTATGGAAAATATTGCAAAGGTTTTATCAAAGGGCAACACATACAAGAAGTATGGATTAGAAAACCGGGATTTTTCAACATTTATTGATGAAACGGTATAGGGGGAAAATATGTCTGGTATATTTGGAACTTTAAATACAGCTACAAAAGGATTACTTGCACAGCAAACTGCGCTGCACACTGCTAGCCATAACATATCAAACGCAAATACAGATGGATTTTCAAGGCAAAGAGTTCAAATGCAAGCAGACCTTTCATATACACTTGCGGGGGTAGGACAACTAGGAACAGGTGTAAAAATGGAAAGCGTTGTTAGAATGGTGGATGATTATGTCAATAAACAAATAAGAAATGAAAATAGCGCATATGAACAATACAATGTCAAATCACAAACATTAGATCAACTAGAGATAATTTTAAACGAACCTTCAACAACAGGCATAAACTTCAATTTAAATGAAATGTTTAATGCTTGGCAAGAACTAAGTAAAAACCCAGAAAGCTTAAGTGCTAAGACAATTGTAGTTGAAAAATCAAAAGCTCTTGTCGAAACAATAAACCACATATCCAATCAAATAGAATCATTGAAAGCAGAAACAAACGGCCAAATAGATAAGAATATTTTGGATTTTAATTCTACAGTTGAAAAAATAGATGCTTTAAATAAGCAGATATTTAATATATCTGTCAAAGGGGAAGTGCCAAACGATTTACTTGACCAAAGAGACCTATTATTAAAAGATTTGTCAAGTATAGCACAAGTTGATATAAACTATGATCAATATGGTAGAGCTAAAATAAATCTTGATGGAAAAGTAGTATTAGATGCTAAAGAATATAACAAAATTGGTATAAATTCAGATGGAAAGATCTTGATTGGTTCTGATATTATCACAGAACCAAGTGGAAAGATAAAGGGATATTTAGAAAGCATAAAAGTATTAGTAGATGTTGAAAATCAACTTGATGGTTTTGTAAATTCGATGGCTACTAATGTAAACAAACTTCATAACACAGATCCTCATAACACAGATAATGATATATTTGCTGATTTCGATTCAGCTAAAACCATTAAGATTAATCCGGCTATTGACAAGAACAATTCATTAATTGTACCAGGCTATACCGCCGAAAAAGGTGATGGAGACAGAGCTTTAGACATATCAAAGTTGAGGAATAAAATACTTTCAGATGGCTCAACAATACCTAGTAAATACAATGATATAGTAACAAGAGTAGGAATATCTAAGCAACAGTCAGACAATATAGTTTCTAACCAAGAGGTTTTATTAAATCAGTTAATTTTAAAGAGAGAATCAACCTCTGGCGTTTCCATAGACGAAGAAGTTACGAATGTCTTAAAATATCAAAAAGCATACGAAGCTAATGCAAGAGTAATATCGGTACTTAATGATATGCTAGATGTGTTAATTAATAGGACCGGGGTGTAAAAATTGAGAATAACAAATTCAACTCTAACAACTAATTATTTGAGAAATCTAAATAAAAATTTAGCGTCTATGCAGAAACTTCAAAGCCAGTTATCCTCAGGAAAAGTTGTCACAAGACCTTCAGAAGATCCTCTCTTAGTCTCTAAAATAATGGATTTAAGAAACACAATATCAACTAATGAACAATATAATTCAACCATAACAGACACTATTGGGTGGGTGGATACTCAAGATGGTGCTTTGCAAGGAGCGAATTCTACCGTACAGCGAATCAGGGAACTTATTATATATGGAGCTAATGGTACTTTATCTGAAGATGATAGAAATGCAATAACAGAGGAAGTAAAGATAAAAGTAGGAGAATTAGCAGATGTGTTGAACACAAATTTTGATGGTAGATACATTTTTTCTGGGACAAAGACCACTGATAAACCTTTTAATGCGGCTTTGGAATACCAAGGGAACGATAAGAATATAAAAAGGGAAATATCTACTGGAGTTGAAGTTGAGTTAGCAGTTGATGGAGAGGAATTCACAACTCTTAACAAAGGGCAGCTAGATGAACAAAAATTGAGTGATTTACTTAAAAATATCATAACAGCATTAGAAGATGGCGATAGTGATGCTCTTTCTGGGAAATTACTTGGGGATTTAGATAAGCACATAGATAATATCCTTAGCTTTAGATCTAAAATCGGGGCTATATCAAATAGACTCGATGCAGCAAAAGAAAGAAATGAAGCAGAAAACTTAAATCTAAAGAATCTATTATCGCAAAGGGAAGATATAGACTTAGCTCAAAAGTACACTGAGGCAAATACCCTCAATTCAGTATACTTGGCCTCATTGTCAATTGGAGCAAAGATATTACAACCAAGTTTACTTGATTACTTAAGGTGAATGGCTATGGAAAAAATAAAAATTAAAACTAAATATTTAGGTGAATTAGAAATTGAAGACGAAAATATATTAAATTTCCCAAATGGAATTTTAGGATTTGAGGACAGCAATCGTTTTGTATTGATTGATTTTCCAAATAATTCTATATTTAAATTTTTACAAGATGTTGATAATACTAATATTTCTTTTGTACTAATAAATCCATGGGATTTTTTTGAAGACTATGAGATTGATATACCTGATAAAGAACTTGATACAATAGATTTAAATCCACAAATAGAGAATACTCTTGAAGTTTATTCTATCGTAACTCTTGGAAACAATTTAAAAGAAAGCACAGCAAATCTATTAGCTCCTGTCATTATCAATATTAAGTCTAAAATAGGCAAACAATATGTATTAACTTATACTCCATATTCTACAAAACATAAGTTAATTGCAAAAGGAGCTGATGAATAATGCTCGTGCTAAATAGAAAAATAGGTGAAGGAATTGTAATTGGAAACAACATAGAAATAAAAATACTAGATATACAAGAAAACAGAGTAAAAATTGGGATAGAAGCACCAAGACAGATCAACATCCTAAGAAAAGAAGTATACGACGAAATAGTAAGCGAAAATAAAAATTCATTAGAAATAGACATCGATTTGAGGGAATTACTGATTAATAATTTTAAAGTGGAGTGATTCTTATGGTTAATTCAATTAGAGAAGTGGCAGGAACAAATGAAATAACTAAAGTCAGAAGAATAACCGACAAAGAAAGTCTGCAAAAGCATACAATTACAGTTGACAGCACTTCTTACAACAAAGAGATTAAAACTAAGACAGATGTAGGAACAAGCCTTGATAATACTAGAGGGTATGACACTAAGAAATTATATGAAGCAGTAGATGAGGCAAATAAATATTTATTTAGAGATGATGATCATTTTGAATTCAAAATCCATGAAGGTACAGGGAGGATAATGGTAAAACTTGTAGATAACGAATCAGATGAAGTTATTAAAGAAATACCGCCAGAAAAAATACTTGACCTAGTAGCTAGCATATGGGATTTAGTTGGAATACTTGTTGACGAAAGGGGTTGATTTAAATGGCATCTTCGATAAATTTTCTTGGGACATATTCTGGTATAGACCAAACATCAATAGATAAGCTTATGGAAGCAGAGAGAATTCCATTGACTAAATTAACTGATAAAAAAACAACAATAACGAATAAGCAGAATGCATGGAAAGATATTAATACAAGATTAAATTCTCTTTTTGAAAAGTTAAAGGTTTTACAAGATGCGAATACTTTTACCGCTAAAAAATCAACATCTACTGATGAAAATATTGTTTCAATGAATGCAAATAGTAAAGCTATTGCAGGCAGCTATAAGATAAATGTTTCCTCACTAGCAACAGCTACAAATGTGATCGGTGGGAAAATATTGACAGAAGGGCAGACAATATCAGATGAACTTAATTTAAATGGAACAATTAAATTAAAAAATCATGAAGGTATTGAAATAGAAATACAAATTGAAGATAGCGACAGTTTAAAAACGATAACTAACAAGATCAACTTAAACACCAAAACTACAGGAATAAGTTCTAGCATCATAGATGGAAGGATAATACTAAGCGATGTAAAAACAGGAAACAGAAATATTGAAGTTTCTGGAACTTTAGCAGAAAATTTAAAGCTTGGCACTGAAAAGATAGTAAACCAGGGAACAATTGCGAAATTCACTGTAAATGGAATCGAAGTTGAAAGATCAACAAATGAAATAACAGATGTTATTGAAAACTTAACGATAAATCTAAAAAAAACGCATCAGAATTCTACTGAATATGAGACAATAAATATTGTAAATGACAACGATAAAATTGTGAGTGCAATTAAAGATTTTGTTGATCAATACAATTCAACGATGCAATTTATTGAAGAGAAAATAGCTGCAGGAAATCCTGAGGTTGAGAATTCTAGAGGAGTACTCGCTGGGGATTCCTCACTACAGATGCTTCATTCATCATTAAGAAGGATGGTAACATCAACTATAGAAAATCCAAACACTACTATAAAAGATATTTCTCAGCTAGGTATTACAACTACTGATAAATCTGGAGTATTAAAATTTGATCAAGCAAAATTATTAGACAATCTAAATCAAAATCCAGAAAATGTAATTAATTTCTTTTCTACAGATGTTAATGGCAATAAAGTTGGATTTGTTTCTAAGTTAAATAATTACATCGATTCGTATATATCAAAATCAAATGGAGTTGTAAAAAATAAGACTGAGAGTTTTGAAAGATCTTTAAAAGATATAAATAGGCAAATTGAGGTTTTTAATAAGAGAATGGAGAGAAAACAAGAGTATTATACAAATATGTTTTCAAAATTAGACACTGCAATGATGCAAGCAGAAGATCAAATGAATTGGCTGACAACACAATTGAGTGCTTTTAGCACTAGTAAATAATTAACGGGGTGTTAGTATGAATCAAGCTCAAGCATATAATGCATATAAAGAAAATGAAGTGTATACGGCTTCAAAAGTAAAGTTAGTTGTCATGCTTTATGATGGAGCAATAAAGAATTTAAAATTAGCTGAAATTGCTATAAATGAGAAAAACATTGAAAAAACCAATGAGTACATCAAAAAAGCTCAAGACATAATTATTGAATTCATGAATACTTTAAACTTTGAACAAGGTGGGCAAATTGCAAGTGATCTTTACAAACTCTATGATTACCTATACTATAAATTAGTTAGAGCAAATATTGACAAAGACATCGAAGCTATTAGAGAAGTTAAAAGATTTTTAGAAGAGCTTAGAGATGCGTGGGCTCAGATATGATTGATAATGACGAGAGGATAAAATTGTTAGAAGAAATAATTGACAATTTATTAAATTGGGATGGCAAATTAGATTCAGCAATAAGATTGATTGAGATAAATGATCAATTATTAGAAAAAGTTAAAACTATAAAAACAAATGAACAAATAAACAATTCTCTTTATGAAGAAAAGCTAAAAGAAACTGTTAAACAACTAGACAAATTCCTAGAAACTCTAAAAAAAGCGAGAATTGAGATGATTGAAGAGAATAAACAATTAAATTTAAAAGATAAAGTTTTGAAAAATTACATCCCTCAAATTGACGAGACCATATTCATAGATAAAGATGTATTGTAATGCCAAGATTAAATTCTTGGCATTTTTAAATTTTTATGTTGCAATTTTTTGTTAGCGATGATATTATTGCATTAAACTTTGTAACATAAATGTAATACTACTGTGTAATACAATTTAACTTTTTTCGAAATGGCACACTTACCGCAAGGTAGGGTCGCAAAGCTATAGGGTCTCAAAATGAGGCAGCCAGTTATCGAAGAAAAAGTTTTTTTGTTGCCATAATTTAACCTAGGACGGGGAGTGTAAAAAGTGAGTGATATTAGTTACCAACTTATCAAAAAAGGATTAGATACTTCATCTCTTAGACAGAAAACCATTTCTAGCAATATAGCCAATGTAAATACCCCAAATTATAAAGTAAATAAAGTAGAATTTGAAGAATATCTTCAAAGAGCAGTAAACGGAGTTAATTTGAATAAAACAAATAAACTTCATTTTGGAGCAAGTAAATTAAGCGATGTAGAACCTATTGTTAAAAAAAGAACAAATACTACATATAATGACAATGGCAACAATGTCGACATTGATCTTGAAATGACAGAACTAGCAGCAAATGAAATTTATTACAGTGCACTTACTCAGATTATAAATGCAAAATTATCTAGTTTAAATTATGTAATAAATAGATAAAGGGGAATTAAAAATGAGTGTATTTAAATCATTGCAGATAAATGCAAGTGGGCTATCCTTAGAAAGACTAAAAATGGACATAATTTCTACAAATATTGCAAATGTGAATACTACACGAGCTGAGAACGGCGAAGCATATCGGAAAAAAATAGTGGTGTTTAGCGAAAATTTAGAAAAAGAAATAAATAGAATTAGTGGAGTAACAAAGAAAGTAAGTAGTGGAGTTAAGGTAGATGGGATAGAGGAGGACGAAAGTGAATTTAGAATTGTTTATGATCCAACTCATCCAGACGCAGATGAAAATGGATATGTTCAGCTTCCAAATGTAAATATTGTTGATGAAATGGTTTCGTTAATAAATACACAAAGAGCTTATGAAGCAAATGTGACTTGTTTAAATGCGAATAAAGCCATTCTAAAAAAAGCATTAGATATTTCTAAAGGTTAAGGAGGAATGACATGGAAATAAATAAAGTAGGACTGTCAAGTATAAAACCAGTAAACACTAAGACTAACAACGAAACTGAAACTGATTTTAAAGCAATAATGAATGAGCAATTAAATAAATTAAACAATAAGCAAGTTGAAGCTGACAATTATGTAAATGATCTCATAAGTGGAAATGATGTTGATTTGCACCAAGTTATGATAGCCACTGAAGAAGCAAGACTTTCTCTGGAATTAGCAGTTCAAATAAGAAATAAAATTGTAGAAGCTTATAAAGAACTCAACAACATGCAACTATAGATTAAAGGAGAAGCTTTAAATGGATGGTGTAAAATCGACATTAAAAAATATAAAGAGTGGTTGGACCAAAATTGACAAATCTAAGAAAAAGAAGATGTTAGCAACAATAGCTATTATAGCTATTGTAGTAATTGGGTTAACATATTTTGCTAATAAAGTCACATATCGTGTTCTTTTTACAAATCTTGAACTTGATGATGCAGGGGTTATAGTAAATGATCTTGAGTCAAAAAAAATAAAGTACAAAGTTGCTGACGGTGGTTCAACAATTTTAATAGATGAAGATTATATAGATACATACAGGATGGAATTGGCAATGAATGGCATGCTTCCTGAAAATTCGATTGGCTTTGAGATATTTGACAGCACAAGCATGATGGTAACCGAGGAAGATAGACAGATCATGTATCAAAGAGCACTAACAGGAGAACTCCAACGAAGCATCATGTCATTGGATGCAATAAGCAATGCAAAAGTTCACCTAGTGCTGCCACAAAAAACTATATTTGAAGATGAAGAAAAGGAAGGATCTGCATCAATAGTTATAGATGTAAAACCAACTAAAAAAGTCACTGAAGAAATGATTAGAGGTATTGCAGCATTGGTCTCTGGTGCAGTAGATAATATACCGCTTGAAAACATACAAGTGATAGATTCTTCGGGTGTATTGCTAAGCTCTTTTTTAGCTGATGACGGTACAAATCTTGGGACTTCAAATTCAATAAGTAAACAACAGGAAATAAGAAGACAATTTGAAAAGGAGTTAGAGACAAAACTCAACAACTTATTGGGAAGTGCATTTGGTGTAAATAAGATAAAAGTTTCAGTATTTGCTGACATGGACTTTGATTCTACTGAGAGTACTATCATCGAGTACCGTGATCCTGTAGTAAGAAGTGAGCAAGTTGATGCTAGTGGAAACAACATAGATATTCAAGATGTAACAGGTGGCAATATAGATGACAATATAAGCAATGTAGTACAAGGTGTAGATGGTGAAAATTCAACATATTCGAAAACTACAAACAATGAACTAACAACAGAGACTACATCTATTATTAGAGCACCAGGTAAAATAAACAAAATAAGCACCTCCGTTATTTATGATGGACAATTAAGCCAAGCTAATATCTCGAATATACAGAATATTATTGCAACAGCTATAGGATACGATGCTGAAAGAGGGGATTTAATTAACGTTGTTGGTATAGAGTTTAATAAAGATTTAAGTGAGGATATTCCCACAACTGACACTACAAGTACTAGTTTTATTCAGGATAATCTACCATTACTTATTGGAGCAGGTGGAGGAATCTTAATATTTATTATTGGGGCAGTGATAATCTTGAATTCAAGGAAGAAGAGAAAGGAAGATAGAGAATTCCAAGAAAAATTAACAAATGGAATTACTGTTGAAGATACAATTAAAGTCTTAAATGAAAATAAAGTAGATGAAAAAATTGAAATTCAACCTGATAATAAAGGTAAAATGGCGCAAGAGTATGCTAAAGATAATCCTGAATTAGCAGCAGAATTAATTAAAGCATGGTTAAGGGAGTAGATGAGTATGAAGAATCCTAGGAAAGGAACGACAAAAGCTGCCATATTTCTTATATCATTAGGACCTGAAATATCCTCACAAGTCTTGAAACTATTACCAGATAATATGATACAGCAAGTAACTTATGAAATTGCAAACATAGACTATGTTGAGCCCGGGGAAAGGGATAAAGTAATTGATGAATTTATTGATATGGCATCAGCGAGAAAATTTGTTTTAGATGGTGGTATAGATTATGCAAAAAACCTTCTTACTAAGGCATTGGGTGTTCAAAGAGCCAAGGAAGTCATAGATGTTTTATACCAATATAAACAAATAGAAAAGCCCTTTTCCATAGCTAGAAGAGCTGATCCTCAGCAGCTAACTAATTTATTGATAAATGAGCACCCTCAGACGACAGCACTTATATTATGTTACATGCAACCTGATAAAGCTGCAACTGTTTTATCACAATTTCCTGTAGAACTGCAAGCGGACATAGCTCAAAGAATTGCTACAATCAATAGAACTTCCCCACAGGTGATTAAAAGAATTGAAAAAGTTATGGAAGAAAAATTCTCAGGTCTAATAGATAATGAACAAGAAACAATTGGAGGAGTAAAGACTTTAGTTGAAATTTTAAATTCGGTTGATAGAAACACTGAGAAAAACATAATTTCATCATTAGAAGTTGAAGAACCAGAATTAGCTGAACAAGTTAAATCTAGTCTATTTGTATTTGAAGACATAGTTAACTTAGATAAGAATTCAATTCAACGTATATTAAGAGAAGTAAGCAATGAAGACTTAGCTTTAGCATTAAAAGGTGCATCAGAGAAAGTTACAAGCATAGTCTTTGCTAATATTTCTCAAAGAGCTGCAGAAATGCTAAAAGAAGATATTCAGTTTATGGGTCCAGTAAGGCTATCTACCGTTGAAGAGGCTCAAAGAAAGATTGTTAATATCATAAGAAGATTAGAAGAAGCCGGAGAAGTAGTTATTGCAAGAGGAGATCAAGATGGAATCATCGTATAGAGTCATAAAAAAGCATGAAATTAAATTAGATAATGACACTGTAGAAGTAAAGGAAGTAAATATAAAAAAAACCGAAGTTGACTTAAAAAATAGTGATTTTGATATAAATAAAGAGGATGATGAAGAACTTCTAGAAGCTTTATCTATAAAACAAAAGATTATCGATGAAGCAGAAACAGAAAGAGAATTCATTCTACAAAAAGCTAATGAAGAGTTAGAAAATATAAAAAAAAGTGCATTCGAAGAAGGTTATAACCAAGGGTATGAAAAAGGATACATTGAAGGCAAAGAAAGAGCAATAATGGAATCTGAAAGCATTAAATTAAATGCGATTAAACTGGTAAAAAATGCACAAAAAGAAAGCGAAGACTTTCTCATTAACTTTAGAGAAGAAATAATAAAACTTGCTGCTACAATTGCAGAAAAAATCGCTAATATTGCAATAGACACTTCTGAGGAAAATATTATGAATATAATTTACCCAATACTTGAAGAGATAGAAAATGCAACAAATGTAATCATTACTGTGAATCCTAGCAAATATGAGATATTAAAGAAAAATTTGCCTAGCTTAAAAGAGAGATATAAACAAATAAATTTCAGTGTTTTAAAAGATGCAGACATAGAGATAAATGGCTGTATCATTGAATCGGGGAACAAAATAATCGATGCACAATTCAGCAATCAAATAATTTCCATCGTCAATGAATTGATTAATTCAGGTGAGTAAACTATGATAATAGATTTTGACAATCTAAAAAATGCAGTTAAAAACAAAGACCACTATTTAGTAATGGGTAAAGTCACAGAAGTAATAGGTCTAATCATCAAAGTAGAAGGCATAGAAGCTTTTATTGGAGAAGTGTGTGAAATTATAATAAGATCTACCAAAGCTGTGGTACTAGCTGAAGTTGTAGGGTTTAAAGATGATTGCGTTTTATTGATGCCATTAGATGAAATAAGTGGGATTGGACCTGGCTGCCTTGTTAAACCGACAGGCAAGAAATTGAATGTAAAAATAAGCGATGACTTATTAGGACATACTCTTGATGGACTTGGTAGACCGCTAGATAGAAAGTTAAAAATAAATGGAGAATTTTATGATGTAGATAGAGAGCCTCCTAACCCTTTTGACAGAAGGAGAATTTCTACAATAATGAGTACTGGAGTCAAAGCGATAGATGGGTTACTAACATGTGGTGAAGGTCAAAGAGTTGGGATTTTTTCAGGGAGTGGAGTTGGGAAAAGCACCCTTTTGGGGATGATAGCTAGATATTGCGAGGCTGATGTAAACGTCATTGGATTAATTGGAGAAAGAGGAAGAGAAGTACTTGAATTCATACAAAAAGATTTAGGCACAGATGGTTATAAAAAAAGCGTAGTTGTTTGTGCAACTTCTGATCAACCACCGCTTGTTAGACTAAAAGGTGCTTTTGTAGCTACAGCAATAGCGGAATATTTTAGAGATCAAGGGAAAAAAGTAATGCTTATGATGGATTCTGTAACTAGATTTGCAATGGCACAAAGAGAAATAGGACTTGCTACTGGAGAGCCGCCTTCAACGAAGGGTTATACTCCTTCTGTATTTGCCCTATTGCCTAAGCTCTTAGAGAGAAGTGGAATGAGCAAAGATGGGTCAATAACAGCATTTTATACTGTTCTTGTCGAAGGTGATGATATGAATGACCCAATTGCAGATGCAGTTAGAGGAATATTGGATGGTCACATCATTTTATCAAGAGAAATAGCTGCAAAGAATCATTTTCCATCAATAGATATACAAAATAGCATAAGCAGAGTCATGAAAGAAATAGTGACAGAAAAACATTACACTTTAGCCGGAGAGCTGAAAGAAAATGTATCAGTATATAAGGAATCTGAGGATTTGATTAACATAGGGGCATATGTAAATGGAAGCAACTTAAAGATTGATAGAGCCATTGCATTAAATCCTAAAATTAATTCATTTTTAAGGCAAAATATAACTGAAAGCTATACATTTGATGAAACACTTGGCTTATTAGAAAGTAGTTTAAATTTAGATAATTAAGAGGGGCTTATAGTGGAGAATTATATTTTTTCAATGGAAAAAGTACTTGATTATAGAGAAGACATAGAAAAATTAAAAGCAGAAGAATTTGCTAAAATTAAATTAGAGATCTCAGGTATAGAAAAGGAGATAGCTAAATTAAACATAGAATTAAAAGAAACTAATGAAAAAATATTTGAGGTTCAAAATGCTTATGAATTAATTCAAGTACAACTTTATAGAGAAGCACTTGAAGAAAAATTAGAAATACAGAAATTATTATTATCCGAAAAAAAGAAAGCTTTAGAAGATAAAAGAGCAGAGCTTACAAAAGCACAATCAGATAGAAAAATCATGGAAAAACTTAAAGAAAAAGATTATTCTCAGTTTATGTATAAAAAGAATATGAAAGAGCAGAAGAAATTAGATGATATTTCTGTTATGAAATTCAAGCACGCTAAAAATTAATTTTTAGATAAAATCAAAATAAGGGGGTGAGAAAGTGGAGGTAAGTAAAATTAATTCCAGTACAAAGAGCAGTGAAATAAAAAATGATAGCTGCAATGACCCAGAAGAGTTCAAATCTATTTTAAAAAGTTTGGCTTTAAACGACGAAGACATCGAGAAATTGGGGAAAAAGATAAATAAATCATGTGGAGGCTTAGTGGAAGAAAATAAATCTGAGGTGATCGATTTAGACATAATTAATCTTTTAGCTATATTTAACACCATCAATTCATCTAACAATTTATCTAAAACTAGTGATAGTTCACTAGAGATAAATATAGCTGATAAAATAGATGAACTGATGTCAGCTGAAGGGGATATAAACCTAATTAAATCAAAAGTTAAGGATTTAGAAAATATCCCAGTTGGTTTAAATGTTGACATTGATGCAGCGGATATAACTAATGGAAAAGAAAAAGAATTGATTTCTAATGAGGAAAAATTGATTTTTTTAGAGAATTTTAAAACTGATGCAGATAAAAATAATCCAGAGATGAGCACCAAAGCTACCAATATGAATACAGAAATCAATAACACGCTTAAAGAAAAATACATTGATAAAAATTTAAAAGATAATATTTTTTTTAACACCCAATATTCAGATGAAGACTCACAAGCACCAATTGAATTTAGTGAAAAAGGTATTTTAAATTCAAATGATTTAAATAAGCAAATTAAGAAAGAAGTAGATATAACTAACGACCAAATTGGAACTAAATCTGAATTGGAGTATCAACCACAAAAAGGTATAGGAGATAATTTTGCTACAAAATCTGAAATGAATAATATAAGAAATACAGCTATAGGATACAACAATGTTGAATCAATAAAGAAGGCAATCATAGACATACAAAAACCAACAGCAGAGGGAGAAAGTGCATTTATCAATATAAAGCTCAAACCAGATAATCTAGGTCAACTTAATATTAACTTAAAGATAGAAGATGGAGACTTAAAAGCTATCATGTTTGTACAAAATGAGAGCACAAAAAATGCGATTCTAAGTCAAATTGACGAGCTTTCAAATAGTTTGTCAAAGCAAAACATCACGATTTCAAAATTCGAAGTAAAAGTTGTAAATGAAAATTTAAATTTTGATTTTACCCAAAATCAATCAAATTTTCATGATAATTCAAATGGCAATTTCAATAATAGACAAAACAAACATTATTGGAATAAAACGAGAAGCGAGGATATAGAAACAGTAAAACTATTACAATACAAAGATTATGACGAATTAGGAGTAAATATTTTAGCCTAGGAGGTGACAATGTGGAAATAAGAGGATTAAACAATACCACTACAAATACAAATAATATTAACAATAAATCTTTATCTATAGATGATTTTTTGAAAATCATGGCAGCAGAAATAAAGAATCAAAATGTATCAGGCGGTGAAAGTGAAGGAGGCAGCAAGACAGATTATTTGACACAAATGGCACAGTTTAGCATGCTTGAACAGTTAA